>JABDKN010000155.1 GCA_013002205.1 Granulosicoccus sp. | reverse complement strand
GTGCTGGCGCAGGTGATATACACACAGAGCAGTCAGTATGTCACCGATGTGTGGGTTGCTGGCAAGCAGTTACTGCAGCACCGTCAGTTGTTGACGATGGATACCGATAAAATTCGCCACAGCGCGCAAACCTGGGCAGCGAGAATCAGCAAATAGATGAGTGGTCGTGATTTGGAGCCCGGGGCTTGATCTATGTCATGGGCAGAGCCAGTAGCAGGCGATAGTATCAATCATCGAGTACTGATGCGAGAGTAAAACAACAGCCCCGGCTAGTGACTTGCCAATGAAAAACCCGTGTCAGATTGCTTGTGGTCTCACCTCAACTGATCCATGTTGGATTTGAATCACGTCAATAGAGAACAGGAACGCTTATGCCAGCATATAAAACAGCCTTTGTTTCACTGGCGATAGTGGCTGCACTCGCCGCCAGTACCCATGCATCCGCCTTCACCGCCTGCCAGGTCACCGACACTGGCGGCATTGACGACAACAGCTTCAACCAGACAGCCTGGAAGGGAGTTCTGGATGCGCAGGAAAGCCTTGGCATCGAGGGTCGCTTCCTGGAGTCGCAGGCTGAAACCGACTATGATGCTAACATCAACTCGCTGGTGAACGGAAACTGCGACATCATCATAACCGTGGGCTTCCTGCTGGGTGATGCCACGCAAAAGGCGGCCCTGGCGAACCCGGAGCAGTTGTTTTCCATCGTTGACTATGCCTACGATCCACCGTTACCGAATGTGCTGGGTCAGGTCTATGCCACCGACGAGGCGGCATTTCTTACCGGCTATCTGGCGGCAGGCATGACGAAGACAGGTGTCCTTGGCACTTTCGGCGGCATCAATATACCGCCGGTCACGATCTTCATGGACGGCTTCTATCGCGGTGCAATGTATTACAACGCGAAGCACGAAACCAAAGTATCCGTGTTGGGCTGGAACCCGGAGACACGAGAGGGTCTATTCACCAACAATTTTGAATCGCTCGACGACGGGCGTGCCTATGCGCAAAACCTCTATGACGAAGGTGCCGATATCGTCATGCCGGTCGCCGGGCCGGTTGGCCTGGGTTCGGCAGCCCTGGCCGCTGAGCTGGGACCGGATGCGCTCAAGATCATCGGGGTCGATGCGGATCTGTACATCACAGATCCGAACAACGGACGGGTCTACTTGACCTCGGTGACCAAGCGTATGGATGCGACCGTTACCGAGGTGATCGAACGAGCCATGAACGGTAGCTTTGAAGGCGGCGTGCTTGTCGGTACGCTCGAAAATGGCGGTGTCGGAGTAGCTCCTTTCCACGACATGCAAGCCAGCGTTCCCGACCCTCTGAAGGCAGAACTGGAGCAGGTGCGCGCCGGTATCATCGACGGTTCGATCCCCGTCGACGAATAATCGAAGGTCCCTTGTCGCCTCCGACGACAGCACGGTGGCGGCAATACCATCGCCGGGGAACTTGATGGAAATCGAACTGCGCAGGATCACCAAGCGCTTTGGCCACTTTGCCGCCGTCAAGGATGTGGGTCTGCATATCCGACCCGGTGAAGTACTGGGTCTTTTAGGGGAAAACGGGGCGGGCAAGTCCACGCTGATGAACGTTCTCTGCGGTCTTTATGCACCTACTTCAGGCGAGATCGTCATCGATGGCCGCCCCGTCACATTTGCTGGACCGGGCGAGGCGATCAACGCCGGAATCGGCATGGTCCACCAGCATTTCATGCTGATCCCCGTGTTCACCGTGGCTGAGAACGTGGTGCTGGGTGTGGAGCCGACAGGTCGGATAGACCACCTCGACCTTGCCCGGGCCCGTGGCCAGGTGCGCAAGATCAACGATGCATACGGATTGGAGGTTGATCCCGACGCGTTGATCGAAACCCTGCCTGTAGGTGTGCAGCAACGGGTCGAGATCATCAAGGTGTTGTTCCGGTCCGCCGATCTGGTCATCTTCGATGAACCGACAGCCGTACTGACGCCGCAGGAAGTTGTCGAGTTCTTCGAGATCGTCAAGAGCCTGCGCGATAGCGGCAAGGCCATTGTCTTCATCACCCACAAGCTGGGCGAAATTCGTCAGATCGCCGATCGCATCGCCGTATTGCGGCGTGGCGAGATCGTCGGCCAGGCTGAGCATCCCGATGCCGTATCGGAGGCGGAACTCGCCGAGATGATGGTGGGCCGTCCGGTCAGTTTCGACGTTGATAAAAAACCCTATCAACCGGGTCCACCCATGCTGGCAGTGAAAAATCTCACCGTCCTGCGTGGCAACGACGAGATTGCTGTAGACAACGTCAGCCTCATCGTCCACAGTGCAGAGATCGTCGGTATTGCCGGCGTGCAGGGCAATGGCCAATCAGCCCTTGTCGAAGCGCTGACCGGTCTGACCCACGTGTCGGGCGGCAGTGTCACCTTCAACGGTCAGGACATTACCCAAGCCAGCACGCGGGAGCGACACCGACTGGGTTTCGCTCATATCCCGGAGGATCGACAGCGCACCGGTTTGATCCCCGCCTTCACCATTGCCGAAAACATGGTGCTCGACAGCTACTACGACGACCGTTTCTCCAAGGGGCCGAACATGCTCTGGGACGTGGTCAATACGGCTGCGGCCCATGCCGTGGTGGATTTCGACGTACGCACCAGCTCAGTTTTCGACGCCGTTGACACGCTCTCGGGTGGGAATCAGCAGAAGTTGATCGCCGCACGCGAGATGTCGCGGGACACCGATCTGCTGATTGCGTCGCAGCCGACACGCGGCCTCGATGTCGGATCGATTGAATATATCCACAGCCGCATCGCGCAGGCACGAGACGAGGGCGACGGTGTGCTTATCGTGTCCTCCGAACTGGACGAGATACTTGCACTGTCTGACAGGATCCTGGTGATGTTCAAGGGCCGCATCGTCGCCGAATTCGACGGTGCTACAGCGGACAAAGGCACGATCGGTCTGGCCATGGCTGGCAGATACTAGTGGTCTGTCAAGCGGATCATGTGCTGCCTCACCAACTGTGTTGCATTTGTTTGGCGTGCTCCAGCACACCTGCACAAATGCGTCGTGCCGAGGAGGGGCGTACTGCCGCTGAGCACCACATGATTTTCTTGACAGACCACTGGGCGGCGGCATGAACAACGCTCAGGAATCGACGGTCGGCCTGTCAGAGGCACTCTTGCGCCGCGCAGCCCCCAGCCGTGCAGCGCTGGAGGACCTGGTAGTTGTGCCGATTTTTGCCGTCGTCGTTGCGCTGGTGCTTGGCGCCGCGGCGATGCTGGCCACCAACGTAGACCTTGCGACGGTGGGACGCTCCTACGTCGCACTGCTCAACGGATCGGTCGGATCGGTCAATGCGATTTCAGAGACACTGACGGCTGCCGTTCCGCTGACGCTGGCCGGGCTGGGTATCGCGCTCGGCTTCCGCGCAGGCATGTTCAATATCGGCGCTGAAGGTCAACTGCTGATCGGCGGTATGGCAGCGGTGATCGCAGGATTCAGTTTTGCCGGCCTGCCCGCGATCGTTCATGTGCCGCTGGTACTGCTGGCAGGCGCGCTCGCAGGCGGCCTGTATGCCGCCATTGCCGGTTGGCTCAGGGCCGCGACCGGCGCGCATGAGGTCATCTCGACCATCATGCTCAACCTCATCTCCTACCGGCTGGTGGATTACCTGCTTCGCCTTGACTTCATTCAGCGTGAAGGTCGATCGGACCCGATCTCCCAATCCGTTCTTGAGAGTGCAGAACTCCCGCGCCTGTTGATTTGGCTCGACCCCAATCTGCGGCTGCATGCTGGCGTCTTTCTGATGATTGCGGCAGTCATCGTGATCAACTGGTTGCTGTTCAAGACCCGCCTGGGGTTCGAGTTTCGGGCAAGTGGTGAGAACCCCGACGCTGCACGCTATGCGGGCATGAAGGCCGGGCTGATCATCGTGCTGGCAATGGGTCTGGCGGGCGCTCTGGCAGGTTTGGCGGGGGCCAACCAGGTGAGCGGTGTCCTGGGGCGTGCCTCGCCGGGCTTTTCAGCTGGCATTGGCTTTGACGCCATCGCCGTGGCGCTCTTGGGTCGCTCGCATCCCTGGGGCGTACTGCTGGCCGGTCTGCTTTTTGGCGCACTGGAGGCCGGCGGGCGGCAGATGCAGGTGGAGGCTGGAGTCTCGATCGATCTGATCGGCATTATCCAGGCGCTGATCATCGTCTTCATCGCGGCACCCCTGCTGGTACGCACATTGTTCCCCTGGGGCTTCCGCAAGGCCGAGCGAGCGGAGAGGGAGGAGTAGGGTGATGGACAAGGAAACCACATCCAGTACAGCCAACCCTGAATCACGCAAGCTTGACAGCGCCAAAGTGCGTCAGGCCCATGTCTCGGGCTGGATACTGCTGGGCCTTGCCGTGCTGGCTGCAGTGGTCTTCGGTGCCGGATCCGAAGGGATCGCCACCTTCCGCCTGTCACGCCCCACTGATCCCTGGGCACTACCCAATCTTTCGATACCCGCCGCATCGACGAATTACCTGATTGCGGCGCTGCTGGCCTTTCTGGGTGTGCGGCAGTTCCTGCGCGGCAATGTCCGCTGGACAAGCCTCAGTCTCGGTTCTGGATTGTTGCTGGCGGTAATCGCCTTCCTTGTCTGGGCGACGGCAGGCAAGGGCTTCTCGTTGACGGGCATGTTGCAGGCCACGGTAGTGGGCGCCGTTCCTATCGCCCTTGGTGGGCTGGCTGGTGTGCTGTCTGAACGGGTCGCCGTGGTGAATATCGCGATCGAAGGGATGTTGCTTGCGGGGGCCTTTACCGGTGCGCTGGTCGGCTCGCTTCTGGGTGGTGTTGGCGGGTTGGTTGCCGCCGTGACTGTAGGTGGGCTCTTCGGCTTCATCCTGGCCGCGCTGGTGGTTACCTACCGCGCGGACCAGATCATCGCCGGCGTCGTGATCAACTTGTTCGTGCTGGGTGTCACTTCCTACGTCAGTTCGCAAGTCTATTCAGAATACCGATTCCTGAACAATGCACCGGTATTCGCGCCAATCCGCATCCCTGTGCTGGCTGATTTGCCGGTGATCGGACCGGTGCTGTTCCAGCACAACCTCTTCGTTTACGGGGCTATCATCATGGTCGCAATGGCGACCTACTATCTGTTCCACACCCGGCTCGGACTACGCGCCCGCGCTGTGGGCGAACACCCACGCGCCGCCGACACACTGGGCATCAACGTTTACCGCACGCGTTATATCAATGTAACTATGGCGGGCATGGTGGCCGGGTTTGGTGGCGCGTGGCTGACTCTTGGCTCGGTCGGCCGGTTCGACGAGAACATGACCAACGGGATCGGCTATATCGGCCTTGCCGCGATGATCTTCGGTCGCTGGCATCCGGTCGGCGCGCTGATGGCCGCGCTGATCTTCGGCTTCGCCAATTCGCTCCAGCAGAAGTTGGCGCTTCTCAATACGCCGATCCCATCAGAGTTCCTGGCGATGGCCCCGTATATCGCCACCATAGTGCTGGTCGCGGGCGTCGTCGGACGCGCCCGGGCACCGGCTGCCGATGGCCAGGCCTATGTGAAGGAATAATCCGTCGGCCGGTGGCGAGGCCTATATGAAGGAATAATCCGCCGGCTGGACTGGATCAAAGGCGCTTGACGTTTACCCTTGGAACTCTCAACGTGGTCTGATCGAAAATGAGTAAACAGTCGATGATTAAAGATCTGCTCGAACGTGCGACCGAGGCGCGTAACAATGCGTATGCGCCGTACTCGAAGTTCCCTGTGGGGACTTGCCTGCGCGGCGCGAAAGGGGGCTTGTTCGCGGGTTGCAATGTAGAGAACAGTGCCTATCCGTGCGGTACCTGCGCTGAAACCGGGGCCATTGCTGCGATGGTTCTCGCGGGCGAATCCCGAATCAACGAGATTCTGGTCGTGGGTCCTGATGATGAACATCTTTGCGCGCCCTGTGGCAGTTGTCGACAGCGCTTACATGAATTCGCCGATGCAGCAACGCCTGTGCATATCTATGGTCCCGGAGGTCTGCAACTGAGCACCACCCTCGGGCAGTTGTTGCCGTATTCATTCGAGTTTCGCTAGTTGATACGTGACCCATGCTACCCGTTACACTGGTGCGAGCGTACGATCACCCGGGAGATGCCTGATGTTCGATAGTGAAGACATTCTGTTGGCTGCACACAACGCCAGCGCCACCTGCGACGTAGCCAAGCGCGCTGTTTCTCTGGTTGACCTGACGAGTCTCAACGCTGACGATACATCTGGGATCATCGCTGCCCTTTGTCAGCGGGCACGAACACCTGTCGGGCCGGTCGCCGCTGTTTGTGTCTACCCACGGTTTGTGGCTCAGGCTGCCGCGTCACTTGAAGGTAGTGGAATCAAGGTGGCCACCGTTGTCAATTTTCCAGAAGGCGATGCACCGGTCGAATCGATCCAGCTTGATACTCGCCTGGCACTGGAGGCAGGTGCCGATGAAATCGATGTCGTACTGCCGTATCGAGACTATCTCCAGGGCAGGCGCCAGCAGGCTATTGCGGTGCTGGAGGCGGTATGTGCTCTGTGTCACACGCGTGCCGGGGTGCGCGCGCAGGTCAAGGTCATTCTGGAAACTGGTCGGTTGAAGGACTCAGCCATTGTTCTGGCAGCCTCACGCGATGCGATAGATGCCGGTGTGGATTTCCTCAAGACATCTACCGGTAAGATCGAGACCAATGCAACTCTCGAAGCTTGTGTCGCCATGCTCAAGGCCATCGATGAGAACAGTGAACGCGGTGGTCGAACAGTCGGTTTGAAAGTGTCAGGTGGACTACGCGACACGCTGGATGCGGCCCGTTATCTGGCATTGGCTGATGCGGCGATGGGTGAGCACTGGGCAACGCCTGCCACCTTTCGTTTCGGTGCAAGCAGTCTGCTCGACTCGCTGTTGGCAACGCTTGACAGGCAGTCCGGCAAGCCAGCAGCTACTCAGGATTACCAGTGAACTATCTTCCGCAGGAGATCATCCGCCGCAAACGTGATGGCGAGACACTGACGAATGCCGAAATCGAATTCTTCATCCGGGGGGTGACCGACGAGACCATCACTGACAGTCAGATCGGGGCGTTTGCCATGGCGGTTTACTTCCGTGACATGACAATGCCGGAACGCGTTGCACTAACGCGCGCGATGCTCAATTCGGGTGAACGTCTCGATTGGCGGGCCTTCGGGCTCACCGGGCCGATTGTCGACAAGCATTCCACCGGTGGCGTGGGCGACAAGGTGAGTCTGGTACTGGCCCCAGTGGTGGCCGCCGCCGGCGCCTATGTACCGATGATTTCAGGGCGTGGGCTCGGTCATACGGGTGGTACGCTCGACAAGCTCGAGAGTATACCTGGCTATGAAACGGCGCCATCACGTGAACGATTTGCAGCGGTAGTTCGCAAGGCAGGATGCGCAATCATCGGGCAGACGGCAGATCTGGCACCAGCAGACAAGCGCTTCTATGCCATACGCGATGTGACTGCTACCGTCGAGTCCATTCCACTGATCACCGCTTCGATATTGTCAAAGAAACTGGCAGCAGGCCCGGATGCCCTGGTCATGGATGTGAAGTTCGGTAACGGTGCATTCATGCAGGATATCGATTCTGCACGGCAGCTGGCGAGCAGTATCGTGGATGTAGCCACTGGCGCCGGAACTCCCACGACAGCCCTGATCACCGACATGAACCAGGTGTTGGGACACAGTGTGGGCAATGCCGTCGAGGTACGTGAGAGTGTGGAGTTTCTCAAGGGGTCACGTCAGGACAGTCGCCTGCAAGAGCTCGTTCTTGCCTTGGCGGCCGACATGCTGGTGCTGACTCAGTTGGTGAACACCGTTGAGCAGGGGAGGGAGCTGGCCGAACGAGTGCTGAACAAGGGTGATGCTGCCGAGGTTTTCAGTCGTATGGTGGCCGAGCTTGGAGGGCCCACTGACTTTCTCGAACACGTCGAGCAGTATTGTCCGGACGCCGCAGTCATCCAGTCGCTATCTGCACGGCGCAGCGGCACCGTGACATCCATCGATACGCGCGCCGTCGGCATCGCTGTACTGGGCATGGGCGGTGGGCGGCGGCGGCATGATGATGCAATCGATCACACAGTGGGCATAACGGATATGTGTCAGCCAGGTGACCAGGTGGAGCAAGGTCAGGCAATGGCAACCATTCATGCAGCCACCGCTGATGCGGCAAAACAGGCTGCCACACTCGTGCATGATGCCATCACGATCAGTGACGTTGTACATATGCCGGTACACTCCATTGTCAAGGAACGCATAAACAGTAAGGAACGCCTAATCAGTCAAGAGTCAACAATTCAATGATCAGCCACATCAGGCTTGCTGAACGCATTCGCAGCGGAATTGGAAGCGTGCAGCCACGCATTGCGCTGGTTCTCGGCAGCGGATTGTCCACGGTTGCCGATATCATCGAGCAACCCAGGATCTTTGCCTACGATGAACTGGAAGGTTTTGGCCGCTCGACTGTACCGGGGCACACAGGGCGATTGCTGATTGGCAACATCAATGGCATCGGGGTAGCCTGTATGCAAGGCAGACACCATGCCTACGAAGGACATCCTCCCGCGGCACTGGCGTTGCCAATCCGTTGCCTGAACGCACTCGGTTGCCACACGGTGATACTGACCAACGCCGCTGGCAGCCTGCGCACAGATCTTCAGGCAGGTGAACTGTTGGTTATCAGTGACCACATCAACTGGGCGGGTGTCAATCCCCTGATGGGCCCCAACGATGAATCGATCGGACCACGTTTTGTCGATATGGGCGATGCATGGTGTGCGGAGTTACGAGGGCGTTTCCACAGGGTTGCACGCGAAGAAGCCATCGAACTCAAAGAAGGAGTTTACTTGATGGCCCCGGGACCGAATTTCGAGACGCCTGCCGAAGTGCGAGCCATGGCGATTCTCGGTGGTGACGCTGTGGGTATGTCGACAGTGCCGGAATGTCTGGTTGCCAGGCATTGCGGAATGCGAGTACTGGGTTTGTCACTGATCAGCAACCTGGGCGCCGGGCTGGCCGATGAGCAGAAGCTTGATCATGAGGGAACCCTGGCGGCAGGTGCCGATGCGTCAAGTCGCGTCGCGCGGCTGCTCAATGCCTTCCTGCAGACAAGCAACCGTGATTCGCTGAACTTTTGATGCAATTATCCAGTGTCGTGGAATATACAACTGGCTGAGTGTTGATATTGTGTGTTCCACTACACGAACTGTCATTAAGCAACGAGTATGTTGACAATCTGCCAGAGAGTTGTTGTTCATGAACGTTGACGCGTTGAGAAATCACGCCTCGCTATGGGCTGCGCGCGACCCCGATCCCGAAACCAGTGCATTCGTTCAGGGCTGCATTGAGTCTTCTGACATAGAAACGCTGCAGGCGCTGTTTGCCAGCCGACTGGACTTTGGAACGGCCGGTATGCGTGGTATTCGCGGGCCAGGTCCTGCGCGCATGAACCGCTTGCTGGTTCGTCTGACGACGCGAGCCCTGGGTCTGACGCTGCTGGATCGCGTGACAAATGCTGCGCGTCGGGGTGTGGTGGTGGGTTTCGATGCACGGCACTTGTCACAGTCTATGGCTCGCGATACTTGTGGAGTATTGATCGCGCTGGGCATACGGGTACATTTCATTGACTACCTGGCGCCCACGCCACTCGTGCCATTCGCCGTACTCGATACCTGTGCTGCAGCGGGGATTGTATTGACCGCAAGCCACAATCCACCGCAATACAATGGCTTCAAGGTTTACTGGGATAATGGTGCACCCATTGTTCCCCCCATCGATGCTGCAATCAGTTCAGCAATCGATGCTATCGATCTGCACGACGAGCTGCCCTGCGTTGCGCTGGAAGACGCCATCGCGGCTGATTTACTGAATATGCTTGGGCCGGAACTGCAGGAGCAGTACCTTGACTCGATCCTGAAACCAGCCAAAGCCACGACCACGACCACGACCACAGAAGCAGAAGCAGAAGCAGAAGCAGAAGCAGATGCCGATGCCGATAAGGCAGGCCAGGTGTCTGCCAAAGTCGCCGGGGAGGCAGGCAAACTCGGCACTGAAGCACCTGCTGAACTTGCCATCGTCTACACACCGTTACACGGTGTGGCCGGCGAGTTGTGTTTGCGCGCCCTGGCGAAAAAGGGTTTCACAAATGTCTCGGTGGTCGCAGAGCAGATTCAACCCGATGGCGACTTTCCGACAGTTGATATTCCGAACCCGGAGGATCCAGGCGCATTGCAGCTCGCACTGGTACAGGCGCGCCGTGAGAGGGCGGAGCTTGTGCTGGCAAACGACCCTGACGGAGATCGGCTTGCAGTGATAGTTCGCCACGCTGATGACTACGCCATACTCAGTGGTGATCAGATCGGTTGGTTACTGGCTGATCATATACTGGCCTCTCATGCTGCTGCAGACGCGCTGCCACCGGGCGCGTTCGTCGTTTCAACGCTCGTCAGTTCCGTGCTGATTGATGCAATTGCCGGTTACTACGGCGTGTGCAGCGAGCGAACTCTCACCGGTTTGAAGTGGGTTTGGCATCGTGCCCTGGAACTCGAACAGGCAGGTGGAGTGTTTATGTTCGGCTATGAGGAATCGATCGGCTACTCGGTGAGTTCTGCCGTGCGAGACAAGGACGGCATCTCGGCGGCAGTCCTGTTTGCCGAACTGGTGCGCACCTGTGCCAGGCAGGGGCAAACCGTATTGGACAGACTCGATCAGATCTATCTACGTGCTGGATATTCGACCGTTCGCACAATCAATATCGCGTTTACGCACCCGGAAGACTGCGCCAGAGTTACGCAAGAGATCGAGAGAATCAGAGCGAATCCCCCGCAAAAAATCGGACCCTGCGCTATTGATGCGTTGTCTGATTACCTGCGCGGTGTGCGAATAGAGACCGCAACTGCTCAGCGGACAACACTCGAGATGCCGGTGAGCAATCTTCTGCAACTCGAGCTTGCAGGCGGTTCACGTATCAGCCTCAGGCCAAGTGGTACCGAGCCGAAATTCAAGGTCTACATCGAGTGCCACGTGCCGCGCAAAGATATCGTATCGCTGGAGGAAACCCGTCGAGCGGCTGCGGCAACGATCGAGCAACTGGAGCATGCGATCAGGCAATTGCTCTGATGTAGATCCTGCGCGCGACTTGACGCGCTTGAAATAAAATTTCCTAACGACACTTATTGCATATACATGGACATGAAAAGTACGTAAAACCCGAAATGCCAGGTTCTGCAGTCATACCGATCTACCCTCCAACAGGAGCACTGCCCATGATTGTACGTATCATTGTTGTTGCGGTGCTTTGTGCCAGCGTTTCCGACCTGTACGCTCAGGAAGCGGCATTCACCACTGGTCTCGCCAAGGAGATCAACCCCGGGCTGATTGATTGCGGACCCGGGTCCCTGGCCAGCGCGGTCGGCGAGATCAAATCCCAGGATAATACTGTGAGGATTGTGCCGGCTGCGACAAACTTTGACTCGGCGTCAAAAGCATCGGACCTGTTTAATGAGTGTAGTGGCACTCGATTAACGTCGATCTCACAGCTCGACCTGCAGAGCGTGCCTTTGTTCGACGCTGGCGGAGGTGAGGAATTCGTTATGTATCTCTACGCGGATAACTACTACGAGCTCTACATCAATGGTGAGCTGATTGCAGTTGATCCGGTTCCATACACTCCGCTCAATTCCAGCGTGGTTCGCTTCAAGGCTGATCGTCCACTCACGATCGCTGTGATGGCGGTTGACTGGGAGCAGAACCTGGGCCTGGGTTCGGAGAATAGTGGCGGTTTAGCCTTCAACCCAGGTCACGGTGGATTCATTGCTCATCTGCAGGATTCCACCCAGAACACGGTCGCGATTACGAATAGGAGATGGCGTGCACAAACCTTCTACACATCTCCCTTGAAAAATCGCAATTGTCTGGTTGCTTCTCGTCAAATAAGACGGAGCAGACCTTGTGATGTAAGAGGAGAGAACTATGCAGCGGGCTTCTCCGGCGCACACTGGGACTTGCCCGGTGACTGGATGATGCCCTCATTCGACGACAGTATCTGGCCATCGGCATCTACCTATTCGAACAAGCGGGTGGGTGCCGACAACACGCGGGCTTTCACCAATTTCAGGGATGTGTTCGACACTGAAGGGGCAGATGCCGACTTCATCTGGTCCACAAATCTGATTCTCGACAATCTGGTTATTTTGCGCACCACTGTAGATTGAAATGAGCAATCGTCGCGGCCGAGAATATCCGGATCGTGGACTATCAAAGGTGGCAAGAAATGCTGCTTGCATAGCTCCACACCTTGAGCCGCGTAGGTAAGTCACTCGCAAGCCCACTACGTTGCTCCAAGGCTATCAACGAGTTGCTCCCTATAAACGCGTCTAAGGGCTAATTGGATAATAATAGTTATCAATGCCCTGATGCGTGGTGACCTTTCTCTGCGGTAACCGGTTGTCACTCCCAACGCGCTGATCAAGTTTTCGAGCTCGGCTTAGTTCAATGACGCTGATGCGTGTTCATGTTGTTACTCTGTTATTGTCTTCGAGTCGATAATATTCGCTTATTGCAATGGGCGGTTGCGGAGCACGGCGCGCACGCCAACGATAATCATTGCTGCAGCCAGCACTGCCTGCCAGCGCAAGGTTTCCCCCATGAAAATCAGTCCCCACAGGTACCCGAGCAGCGGGATGATGTAGTTGATTTGCGCAAACTTGTTTGCTGGCACCTGACCGAGCAATTGGAAATAGAGCCAGGCGGCGCCGCCTGTACAGAGCGCGCCAAGAATCAGTAGAGCAATCCAGGTCTGTCCACTCTGCGGGAACACCGGGTTCGGGCTCTCCAGGAAAGCAAAAGGCGTGACACAGGCAGCCGCCAGCCACAGAGTCAGTGCGGCGACCATGATCGAGCGGGACGACCCCAGTTTGCGCACCAGCGTGGCGGATAACGCGTAACAGACAGAGCCGCCTATGACCAGGAGCTGCCCCCAGGTCTGCCCCAGGCCGGCAAGCGCATCGGTACCTATCAGGACGATCAGACCAACAAATCCGAGCGCCAGGCCACCCAGTTGCATGGAGGACAAGCGCTCACCGAGTATCAGCCAGGCACAGACGAATGTAGCCAGCGGCATCGTGCCGATCAAAACCGCGGCCACGCCACTGTCAACAGTGACTTCGCCCGCGTGGATCAAGGTGTAAGGCAATGCGTTACCCAGGAGGGCGGCCACCAGAATGACTCGCCATGGCAATCCTGCCTCGATGTTCGCCTCCTTCCCGTGCTGATTCAGCAAGGCAGCGACGCTGAGCACGCATGCACCGAGGACCAGCCGCGAGACTGCCAGCCAACCGGGCGGAATTTCCGCCACCAGAATCTTGATCCAGAGAAAGGAGGTACTCCAGATCAGGACCAGCAGTGCAAATTGCAGGGTCAGACGGCGCTCGGGTGTCGTGGCTATTGCCGATAAACCGATGTTCACCTTTTCGGCTTTTTGTCGATCAGCACATCTTGCTGCCATTTGCTGGGCTTCTTGTCGGTGCGATGAATGCATCCTGCCCAGCAGCATGGGCGCTTTTG
>JABDKN010000146.1 GCA_013002205.1 Granulosicoccus sp. | reverse complement strand
GCCTGCATTTCCCCGTTGATTTCCGTGGCACCGACATCCAGTGCACCCCGAAACAAAAACGGAAAGCACAGTACATTGTTGACCTGGTTGGGATAATCGGATCGTCCGGTCGCCATGATGGCATCGTCACGAGTTGCATTGACCACATCAGGACTGATCTCGGGATCCGGATTGGCCAGTGCCAGGATGAATGGCGAGGGCGCCATGCGTGCCACTTGTTCACCCGTCATGACATTGGGCGCAGAGAGCCCGAGAAATACATCCGCATCACCGATGACATCATCCAGCTTGCGAGCATCGGTTGCGCGTGCATACACAGCCTTGTAGGGGTCCATATGGTGGTCACGTCCTTCATACAGCACACCGTGCTCGTCACAGACGGTGACGCGGTTCTTGTCCAGCCCCATGAACACCAGCAGATTCAGACAGGCAAGTGCTGCGGCACCCGCGCCAGAGCAAACCAGATCGATCTGTTCCAGATTCTTGCCGGCCACACGCAGTCCGTTGCGAATCGCCGCGGCCACGACGATGGCCGTGCCGTGCTGGTCATCATGGAACACCGGAATGTTCATGCGCTCGCGCAATCGCTTCTCGATGACGAAACATTCGGGCGCCTTGATGTCTTCGAGATTGATCCCGCCGAAAGTGGGCTCGAGCAGCTCTACCGCATCGCAAAAACGATCGACATCCGTGGTATCAAGCTCCAGGTCGAACACATCCACATTGGCAAATTTCTTGAAGAGGACCGCCTTGCCTTCCATGACGGGTTTTGATGCCAGGGCACCAATGGCTCCAAGACCCAGCACCGCCGTGCCATTGGTGATGACGGCCACGAGATTGCTGCGAGCAGTCATCTCGGCAGCCTGTAACGGATCACGCTTGATTTCACGACAGGCAGCTGCCACACCCGGTGAATAGGCCAGTGCCAGGTCACGCTGGTTCACCATGTTCTTGGTAGCGGAGATTTGCAGCTTGCCGGGAATCGGGTAGCGGTGATAATCCAGTGCTGCCTCGTCCAGGCTCTTCGCGGCAATCTGCGCTTTCGTCAACGGCGTGTTCTCCTCCTCCGTGCCACTCTTATGATCACTCATCAATTGCTCGCCTCTGGTTGGCTTGTGATCCCGGCACCCTTGCTCAGGTGCCGGGTTATTTCGGTACCGGTCGATCTCCGAGCTTTGCGGTTCAGTTGGTGGTGATGCGCTCCGGAGCGACCCTGTCAGCTCCCCGTCCCGCACTGGCCTGGTCCGGGTTGCCTGGTTCGAGCAGTCCATCGTGTACAGCCCGGTTGAATGCACTGCAGACTGCCATCAGCGAAGCCGAGACGATATTACTGTGCAGCGCTGCCCCGAATCGCGTAGCCCCCTTGCCCGCCTGAATCTCGAAATAACAGGCGGACTGCGCGTCGGCACCAGCACCGGTTGCATGCTGGTGGTAGTCCACGACCCGAAATTCGACGTTCATGTGCGACTTGATGGCATGTACGAAGGCATCGATCGGCCCATTTCCCTGGCCCTTGATCTCACAACGCTTGCCATTGACGAGTACGACAGCGGTCAACCAACGCAGCGATTCGTCGTTCTCATCCTGCACACTCGTATGACTGATGAATTTCAACGGTTCATCAGCGTCGATGAACGTCCTGTTGAATGCGTCGAGAATAGCCGCCGAATCCACTTCCTTGCCAGTCTCCTCGCTGATCCCCTGGACTACCTGGCTGAATTCCATCTGCATGCGACGCGGAAGCTCCAGACCGTGATCGTGCTCCAGAATGAATGCCACCCCGCCCTTTCCCGATTGGCTGTTGACTCTAATGACAGCTTCATAGGTACGACCCAGGTCTGCCGGATCGATCGGCAGGTAAGGCACTTCCCATACTGGCGAGTTGCTTTTCCGCATGGCGGCGAAACCTTTCTTGATGGCATCCTGATGCGATCCGGAAAAGGCCGTGAACACCAGCTCGCCGGCGTACGGATGGCGTGGATGCACGGGCAGCTGGTTGCAGTGCTCAACGGTCCGCATCACTTCGTAAATATCCGACAATTCCAGTTTCGGGTCGATGCCCTGTGTAAACAGGTTCAACGCAAGTGTCACCAGGTCAACATTGCCGGTGCGTTCTCCATTGCCGAACAGGGTACCCTCGACCCGGTCAGCACCGGCAAGCAGGCCCAGCTCGGTAGCCGCGACCGCGCAGCCTCTGTCATTGTGCGGGTGCAGGCTCAGACAGATGCTCTCGCGGTTCTTCACGTGCTTCAGAAACCATTCGATCTGGTCCGCGTGCACATTGGGCATGGACATCTCGACCGTCGCGGGCAGATTCAGGATGGTCGGGTTCTCGGGGGTCGGTTGCCAGACAGCATTGACCGCATCACAGACTTCCACGGCATAGGGCAGCTCTGTACCAGTGAAACTCTCCGGTGAATATTCGAACTGCCAGCGAGTGTCAGGGTGCCTGGAGGCAATCTCAGCAACGATCTCGGCACCATCGACCGCGATCTGCTGTACTCCGGCCTTGTCCAGGGCGAACACGACGCGGCGTTGCAGCTCGGACGTGGAATTGTACAAATGCATGATGGCGCTCGGCGCCCCCTGCATTGCCTCGAAGGTCCGTTCAATCAGCGGTCGGCGCGCCTGAGTGAGCACCTGCAGGGTGACATCCTCAGGGACACGCTTTTCGTCGATCAGCCGGCGAACGAAATCGAAGTCGGTCTGCGAGGCCGCCGGAAAGCCGATTTCTATCTGTTTGAAGCCAATGGAAACCAGCAGGTCAAACAGGCGCAGTTTGCGCTCGCTGCCCATCGGTTCAATGAGCGCCTGATTGCCATCGCGCAAGTCCACGCTGCACCAGATCGGCGCTTTGGTCAGGGTCTTGTCAGGCCATTGACGGCCGGTCAGCGGTACCTGGGGGAACGGTGGGTATTTGGTACTGGGATCATTCAACATGAGAGTTTTCCTGGTGCGTAGCGTGTATAGGATTCTGCGCAACAGTGCAAGCCGCCGCCCGGTTGCGCGCTACACGGGCGACGGCGACTAAGGAGTCGCAGTATCGCGCAGGCAGGTACGCAAGGGGCGGCAGACGTCGGAAAAGTGGCAACTCGTATCATGACAATCTCTGTGGCTTCGTCGGGGCGGTGGTGCCGTAGAGGCAACCGCTGGTCACACCCGATCGTTGAGGCTGAGTCTGTGACAGGCATAGTGAAATGCACGGGACAGACGAAACATTACCCGGCTCGCTCTATAGTGCGGCCGGGCGCATAAGCCATTGCAAGTGCGCAAGAGAGGTCATGACGCCAGATTAGTCCCGCTTGTCAGTCCGGTCAAGCCCATCGTGCGTTTCCAGCAGTGGCCGGATGAGTTTTTCCAGCCCGTTGGCCTTGATCTCATACATCAGCGCCAGTCGTTGCCCCAGTAGACCTGTGGGAAAACCCTGTCCCTTGAACCAGACGACATAGGGCTCCGGCAGGTCGATCAGACGGGTTCCCTTGAATCTGCCAAATGGCATGGGCATGGTGGCGGCGGCCAGTACCTCTGCCGACAGAGTCGTTGCATCGATGTGCCCCATGAGTGATTGTCAATCTCCCGGATTAGCCTCCGCCGACAGTGTGACACGGTCCTGAGCGTCTATCCGACGACCGTATTCCACCGCGCTATGCTCATCGGACAGTTCCAGTTGATCCGCCTCCTGCGGCCGTGTTTGCGGTCCACCGGCCAGGCGCAGGTTGCGGGTGCGCAGGACCGGTTGTTTGACCGAGGCAACCAGCTCACGCCAGATGAACAACAGACCGGAGCAGACGATCACCGCCGAGCCGAGCAGTACGGTCCGGTCCACGGCCTCATCGAACACCAGCGCGCCGTAGACCAGCGCCCATAACATCTGACTGTATTGCATCGGAGCCACGAACTGGGCCTGGGTGGATCGGTAGGCCTGGATCATCAGTGTCTGCCCCAGCACGCTTACCAGGCCCACCATGCAGAGCTTCAGCAGCACCTCGCCGGGCATCGGTACATAGACGACAACGGTTGCCAGACCGGTGACGATAACCGTGGTGAGCATCGGGTAGAGTATCAGCGTGACACTGTGCTCCCGGGACCCGATCAGCCGGGTGACCACCGAACTGCTGGCTACGCAGGCAGCGGCCCCCAGTGCCGCCAGATGATGCCATGACAATGATGTCTCGCCAGGTTTGAGCACTACCAGCACACCCGCCATGCCCAGCAGGATCGCGAACCAGCGTATCAGGTGAATGCGTTCGCCGAGTACTGGAATGGCCAGCAGCGTGATAAGAATGGGCGCCGCAAACAACAGCGAGTAGACCTCGGCCAACGGCAGATTGCCGAAGGCATGGAATACACACAGGAGTCCCGTAACGGTAAACAGGCATCTAAGGGCGACGAGTCCGGGCAGGCGAGGACGCAGGCTGCGCTTGGTGCTGTCCAGAGCGAGAAACAGGGTAAACGGCACGAAACTGAACAGCACGACGAAAAATGCGACCTGGAAGACCGGAATATCTCTGACGCTCTTGATCAGCGCATCGTGCAAAGAAAAGACGGCAAATCCCAGCAACGCCAGGCCTGCTCCCCGGAGAACATTGTCTCCACTGTTCCTTCTGCCCATAATTTTGCTAGCCTGATCGCAAACCGCGATCATGGTAACTGAAGAACTCACATGCGACTGCTCATACCCCTGTTCATCATCATTCTCGGCATGCTCACCGGCGCTGCGGTGTGTGCGCTATTCAAGGAAACTGCAACCGGCTTTAGACTCAGCGTGCTGGCCGGTGGCTTCGGGGCATTCGTTGGCCTGTTGATTCGCGATGCGCTGGATATCACTGCGGGAGGTGTACTTGGTGGCGCCATCCTGGCTGCGATACTGGGGGCCATGTTGTTCGCGGCCGTTGTCAACGCCGTGTTTGGCCGTATCGGTCAGTAGCTATTCAGGCGACCGGCAGATCGGGAAATGGCTCGCTCTTACCACATTCGCGACCGAAACCTATGTCGACATTCAGGGACCGGGCATGGGCCAGCAAGGCAGGCGTATCCAGTCCATTGGTGCACACCTCGCGATTCTGTCCATGCGCCTGCGCAATCAGCGAGTCCAGTTCCTGGCGAGCCCGAATCGAGTCCAGTGATGACTGCAGTATCCTGGCTGAAACCAGCAGGTAATCGAATGCTGCCAGATTCTGTATCGCTGAAAACTGTGCAGCCGAACCGACCCCCTCGAGCATCAGGCGGATACCGTGACGATTCAGGCGACGCAGAGCCGGTAGCGATTTGCGCAGGTCACTGGTAATCGACTCGAATCTCAACGACAGACAAATGTCCGCAGGTGCAACCTGTCGCAGGCGACACTGATCCTTGAGCCAAAGTGCCGACTCCTTGCTCAGTTGCTCAGCCTCAACCGGCACGACAAGCTGGCTTTCGATAAGCGGTCGAGTCCGGGTGCTTTTCAGGGACAGGGCCTCCAGTACTGCCTCGAACAGTGGATTTTCGCTGATGGCCAGCACTACGGGTGCGATGCCGACCGGCCTGAGGCGATAGCAGCAGATCACAGGCCGGTGCTTCAGCAGCAATCCGGGCTTCAGGCGGTAGGTAGCACCTTCGATCATGGCTGATTGATCAGTGCTCTCGGCCTGCTGTACGACCCTGGGCGCTGCATCCGCCTTGGGTGTCAACCTGACCACCTTGTCCGGCCCCTTGTCCTCGACGCTTGCCAGCGCTGCGGACGCGGACAGGACGCGGGCGGCGTCTTCCGGCGCCTTGATGACACGTGACACGCCCTGCCGACTGCGCCGGCCGCGCCAGTCCAGCGGAACGATGCGGTAATGCAAATCCATCGGCGCACGGTGCTCGCCGGCCTCCATGACCACATCACGCAACAGGCCTACATATTGTTCTGCGATCAGCAACGCATCGGGCTCCTTGCATTGCCTGAGTAGAATGCACAGCGAATGATCGCCAATCCTGCCAATGGTATCCCGGCTTCGTAATCGGGTTTCCACAATGCCCAGAAGATTGCGCAGTGCCAGCGTCGCCGCATCCGAACCACCAGCCTCACCAATCCGCGCGAGAACGGGAAAGCGCAGGATCAACAGACACCCCCGCCGCACATTCGCCATGCCAGCCGCCTGGCCCTTGCGCACTTCATCCAGAAAGGCGGCACGGTGCAGCAGACCGGTTGCGGGATCGACCGTTGGATCGTCAGACATGGAGCTCAGTGCTCGCCTGGAGAATCAACGTCGCCGAATACACGCTCAAGACGATTGAGAATCCACTTCAGGCTCACAGGATTTGTCAAGCGCTCGGCATCCTCGACCTGATTCAGCCAGTCATCGTCCTCATCGCCGGCGATCATGAGCAGGGGCTGACGCGCCATAGGTTCGCTCGATCGGCGACTTGCCAGTTGATCATGGACGCGCTCGTACAGGTCCTGCCGACACATGTCCGGCAGGTCACTGGTTATGATCAGGGCATCGTAAGGCTTCGCCTGCAGGAGCCGTAGAACCAGGTCCGCATTGAGTGCGGTGTCCACCACATAGTGACTTCGCTCCAGATTCAGACGCATGATTCGCAGTACATGCGCCTGTTCGTCGAGCAGCAGCACCTGACGCAGATCATCCGCCTGCCTGCCGCTATCGTGTTCTGCTGGTAGCAGGCCGACTCCAGTGGCCTTGTTCAACCTGGCGCTCATTGTCCGGACATCGTTCTCCGTGCACGGGGATTGTGCGTTCAACTAACTAGCGGTCCATTGAAGCGACCCTTTACGGGCAAGCGCCCAGAGTGTGCCGCAGGCACGCTAAGGAAGAACGTCCGCAGCAGCCCGCCGCTTTCGCGTCCACGAAGAGGCGAGTATTTCTCAACACGCCATCCCGGATCAACAGCTTCAAACGGTACTGCCGATACAGCTCTGGACCAAAGCCGCTGTGATCCTGAAGTCATGTTCAGCATTCATTACGTCCCTTTATCTGTTGCACTGCGCCGATGTGGCGGCAACAGTACCCTGATCCGCTGGCTGACTCTGTCGTTGTCGCTGGTAGTGAGTACTGCCTGTGGCGTACGAACCGATGGACAGGTCAATGGCAGCTCGGCAGGTGATTCGCAGCTTCCGTCACTGGGAGGCAGCCCCAACGGAGATTATCGCCAGCGACCGCTGTCATGTGACATCGGGGACCTGAAGAGCTGGGTCCACGACAGCATGCTCGACTACTATCTTTTCTACGACCAGGTTGACAGGAACACCAATCTCGATAATTACAGCACCATCGAGACACTGATCACCGACCTGCGCATCGGCCCGTATGACACCTTCAGCTATATCACTGACGAGCAAAGCCATTCCGATCGCTTTACCGAGGGCAAAACGGTGGGTTTCGGGTGGGTGCTGACCCGCACCCAATCTGATGACTTCTACTTCAAACTCGTGGAGGCCAACTCGCCCTTTGCCGCTGCCGGCGTCGAACGGGGTAACAGACTGGTCGCCATCAATGGCATTGCGCCGCTGGACTTCTTTAGCCTGGACAGCAGCGTTCGCGATGAACTGCTCAGCAGTGAGGACAATGGCGCTACCGGGGAGTTCACTATCGAGGACGCACTCGGCGGCACCCGCACGCTCAACCTGGCAAAGGCGCGTTACGACCTGGACACGGTACTGGATACCCGCGTCCTGGAACACGGCGGACTGCGCGTGGGTTACCTGCACTTCTACCAGTTCCTCAATACCTCCGCAGAGGAATTAGCCGACGCCTTTGCCACTCTGGCCAATGACAACATCGATGAACTGGTACTGGACCTGCGCTACAACTACGGTGGTCGCGTGTTGATCGCCAACGAGCTGGCCAGTTATGTGGTGGGAGGCGGAAAGAGCGATCAGGCATTTGCTGTCTACCAGCCCAATGACAAATATCGCGAATTCACCTCGACGATTCACTTCGTCGATCAGCTCAGCGCATTGAATCTGTCGCGGTTGTTCGTTCTGCAGAGCGGCGATACCTGTTCCGCCTCGGAGCTGGTGGTCAACGGACTGCGACCCTTCATGGATGTCATCACCGTTGGCGACACGAGCTGTGGCAAGCCCTACGCGACCATACCCAACACCGCCTGTGGCAAAGTCATGAACGCGCTCGAACTCGAGGCAGTCAATGCCGATGGTGGTGGTGGCTACTACTCCGGTATTGCCGCAGACTGCCCATCCAGCGACAACCTCTCACAGGAACTGGGAAGCGCATCCGAGAATCTTCTATCCTCGGCACTGGGCTACATCGATACCGGGCTGTGTCCATCCGCTACCAGCAGATCAGTAGGGGACACTCGAGAGTTGCCGGACAGCGTGCGACCCAGGTGGTTCGGCATCAGCACACTGTAGTAAGGGAAAGACTCACTATAAATCGAGCGAGGCGTTACACTGACGGCGTGTAACCATCTGATTTCGGACGCAACGGAAGAGGATCCATCGCATGAGCTTGTTGTACCTGATTCGCCATGGCCAGGCGTCGGCGGGCACCCACGACTACGATCGTCTGTCTGCATTGGGACTTCGCCAGGCACAACTGCTGGGTCAGTGGTGGAACGCCCAGGGCTTTGCCCCTGACAGTGTCTGGCACGGCTCATTGATCCGTCAGCGAGAAACAGCTCGCCTGGCGCTGGAGAGTATGGACCACACCTTGCTGCCGGACGTGCATGAGGGACTCAACGAGTACAATCATCGGGTCATCGACAGGCATTTCGGCGAAGGTTCGCAAAGCGACGATCCGGAATCACTGACCTTCGACGACTACGTTCGCATCATGCAGCGCTGGCGCGAGCACGAAGCGCATCCTGACACACCGGAAATTGAACCCTGGTCAGAATTTGCGGTACGTGGCTGGCAAACCGTGCTGGCCCTGCATGAACAGCAGGGACAAGGTCACAATCATGTGTTTTTCACGTCGGGCGGCGTCATAGCGACCCTGCTGTCTCATGTGCTCGGCCTGGATTTTTCCCACACGGTGGATGCCATCTGGCGTATTCGTAACACCTCCATTACTACCCTGCATTTCGACGGCAGGCACGCCCGCCTGGTGGACTTCAACACCATACCTCATCTGCAGGTGCAGAACGATGCGGCGCTGATCACCCTCATCTGATTCGGTACGACATGCTTGTGCCAGTGCAAGCCTGGCACCCGTGTTCAGGCCGCATTGCGACGACCGGTGGATGTCGTGCGGTGGTAGGCCATTCCGTCCTCGTCAAACAGGTAGCAATTCTGCGCCGGAATATTCAACTCGATCCGGTCACCGTGACGCGTAGGGTCGATGCCCGGGCGCTGCA
>JABDKN010000122.1 GCA_013002205.1 Granulosicoccus sp. | reverse complement strand
GTGGAGGGGCGGGTGGTGCGACCGCTGCGCGCTACCTGGCCAAGGATGCAGAGGATCAGCTGGATATCACACTGATTGATGACTCGGACACGTATACGACCTGTTTTTATTCGAACCTGTACCTTGGGGACTTTCGCAATTTCGAATCGATCACCCATCGCTACGATACGCTGGCATCGGATTATGGAATTTCGATGAAGACGGCACGTGCCATGAGTGTGGACCGCCAGGCTCGCGAGGTCGTATTAGGCGATGGCAGTCGCGTGCCTTATGACCGATTGCTGTTGTCACCGGGTATCGATCTGCAGTACGACAGCGTGCCGGGCTACTCCGAAGCAGATGCTCAGATTGCGCCTCATGCGTGGCAGGGGGGATCCCAGACGCAGTTGCTGAAACAGAAACTGGATGCCCTGCAGAACGGGCAGAACATCGTCATGGTTGCGCCACCAAATCCGTATCGATGCCCGCCAGGACCGTATGAACGCGTGTCGATGATGGCACACGTTCTGAAATCGAAAGGCTTCACTGACAGCCGTATCTACATACTGGATCCCAAGGACAAGTTTTCCAAACAGGCACTGTTCTCGGATGGTTGGGCAAAGTATTACCCGGAAACGATCGAATGGTTTTCCCCCGATGTTCATGGTGGCATCCTGTCCGTGGACGCGAACGCAGGAACCGTAGAAACAGACTTCGATACGTTCAAGGGTGACTTGCTCAATATCATTCCAGCACAGACCGCCGGTGCCATTGCAGTAGAAGCCGGATTAACCAATGAGAGCGGGTTCTGCCCGATAGATGCCGATTCCATGCGCTCCAGCACCGACGAGAACATCTTTGTCATCGGCGATGCAAGTGTTGCCGGGGCCATGCCCAAATCCGCCTTCTCTGCCAACAGCCAGGCCAAGGTTGCAGCCATGACCATACGCGCCGATCTGCTGTCAAGCCGACTGTTTCCAGCGAAATACAGCAATACCTGCTGGAGCCTGATCGCCACGGATGATGGCGTCAAGGTCGGTGCCAGTTACAGTCCGGGTGAGGATGGCCAGATCCAGTCAACCTCGACGTTCATCAGTCAGACAGATGAGGATTCCGCTACGCGCAAAGCCACCTACGAGGAATCCATCAGCTGGTACTCTGCTATCACCACGGATATGTTTGGCTAGTTCGCGACAGTCAACACTCTGTCACCCATGGCAGGAATTGTTCCTGCACGAATCTGTAGGCGCCGAGTGATGACCGCTGTCGTCCAAGCCCTACCAGAAAGTCTGTTCGGCACAGGTGGCGGGGAAATCGCCAGTTCAGCTAGCATGGGTGGCACCTTGGCTGCGCGGTAGGTCTTTCCGTCAGTGGATGTTCTGCTGCTGGTTCAAGCTGCGATGTTGCGGACCCGATTGCGGGTTCCTTATCCTCAATCACGCCGGACCAAGTGGAGCACACTGTGACAAAACTCATCGTCCCGAACCGCGCTGACCTGGTGACTCAACCCAGCGAGCTGGAACGGCGACTTCCGGATGGTATGGTCACCACCCGATACAGCGTCGACTACCAGGTAAATCGCGGTGTCGCCGATGTGCAATCGCTGGAGGTGCACAAGGACGATGTCATCGAGCTTGAACTGGACGATGGGCAGAAGTTGTGGATCAGTGTCGAGGATCTCAAGCGGGACTTTGACATAACGGTCAACAGGTCGGCTACGGTCGGTGATGCCGATGGGGTGATCGTTCCACGCGAATTGACTGGAGGAGGTGGTAGTCGCGGTCTGGGCTCCTGGATAGTCAAAGGTCTCAAGGTTCTCGGGGTCGACATTGCAGGTTCGATAACCGAGTTCGTCACCGATAAGGTTGAAGGCAAACAGTCACCCGGCGAAGGACTCTACCGATGCTCTGCTCTATCGGTGGATGCGCTCATGCCAGTGACATCGATCGACCGCAACAAGCCGATACTGGTACTCATTCACGGCACTGCTTCCAGTACCGAGGGAAGTTTTGGCGGTCTGTGGCAGGCCGGGAAAGGTCATATAGGCGACCTGATAGAATTTTATGACGATCAGGTGCTGACATTTCAGCACAGATCGCTCAGTCTCAGCCCGATCGAAAATGCGCTGGAGCTGTTGCAGGCACTGGTCGCGCTGCCATCGGAAGCAGGGGGAAATCTTCCACTTGAGTTACATCTTGTCTCGCACTCGAGAGGGGGGCTGATTGGAGAGCTTCTTTGCCGAGGTACCAGTGAACGGGGTCAATCGTTTGATGCCGATGACCTGCAACTGTTCACTGGTGAGACTTATGAACGTGATCGCAATGCCTTGGGCAGGCTTGGAGAACTGCTTGACAAAATTGATATACGCATAGGACGATTCATGCGCGTGGCCTGCCCGGCACGTGGTACCACGCTGGCAGACAACCGCCTCGATCGTTATCTTTCCGGACTGGTCAATATACTCGAGCGTATACCGGGAATTGCGACACCGCTCTTCGATGGTATATCGACATTACTGCTTGCCGTGGTGCACAAGCGAACCCAGCCACGGGAGCTGCCCGGGCTCGAGGCGATGATGCCCACATCCCCCACGGTGCGTATGCTCAATCGTCCGGATATCACTGTACGTGCAGACCTGCATGTGATCGGTGGTGATGTAATGGGCACCGGTATCATCAATCGGCTAAAGGTTTTTTTAACGGATCTTTATTATCGAGAGGATCATGATCTGGTCGTCAACACCCCGTCGATGTTTGGCGGAGCTACACGCACCTCCCTGATTCGCTATTGGATCGACACCGGCGGTAAGGTCAATCACTTCAGATATTTTGGCAATAGCAGCACGGCCTCTCGATTGACGGCAGGATTATTGAAATCGGACACCACTGTATTTCGTACGCTGGAGGTGGAACCACATCGGGTCACCGCCGACGATTACCGGAAACGCTCCCTGGAGCCACAACCTGTCGTGTTCGTCCTGCCGGGCATCATGGGCAGTCACCTATCGATCGACGGTGATCGCGTGTGGCTGGACTATCTGCAAATTGCCTGCGGTGGAATGAGCCGGCTGAAGATCAGCGCGACGGGGGCACCCGTTCAGGCACAGAGCCCCCTGGACGAGGTCTACGGTGACCTCATGGTGTACCTGGCTGCAACTCACGATGTGCGTCCGTTCGCCTATGATTGGCGAGTATCCATAGAACGCTCTGCCGAACTGCTTTGCGAGGCCATCGAAGAGGCATTGGACCAGGCCATCGCATTGGATCAACCTGTACGGATCGTGGCGCATTCAATGGGCGGTCTGGTGGTAAGAGCCATGCTTGCCAAACCGGAGGGACAGCGACTCTGGAAACGCATGGGCACCGTTCCCGGCTCCCGGCTGATCATGCTGGGTACACCGAATGGAGGTTCGCACGCCATCGCTGCCATGTTGATGGGTCGGGATGCGCTGGTTAGAAAACTGGCCCTGCTGGATTTTCGTAACTCCTACAGCGATCTACTGCAAACCATAGTCGGCTTCGACGGTGTACTGCAACTGTTACCGCATGGCGGAAAGCTGGATCTCTACGAACACGCGAACTGGGAACAACTCCACGAGCACGATGTGCCGGATCAGCGAGGTGTCTTCGGCGCCTCGGTAGACGGTGCAAAGAGTGCAGGCATCGGTTGGTCCCTGCCTGGCACTGCGCAACTGGAACAGGCCGCCGTTGTCCGCAATCTCATTGCGGACAGTGTGATAGAGCCGGAACGCATGATTTACGTAGCTGGCGTTGCCGCGCAAACACCCTGCGATGTGACCATCGATCAGTCTGCACCTGCCGGGCGCAGGGTTCTGGTTCATGCCACCGCAGAAGGGGATGGGCGCGTACCGTGGAATTCCGGAATTCCGCAAGGGTTGCCAGGCCGTAACGTCTACTACATGGATACTCAGCATGGTGACCTCGCTGCCAACCCGGATGCGTATCCGGCAATTCTGCAGTTACTGCAACATGGTGTGACCGATCAGCTGTCCAATACACCGATTCTACGCAGGGGGACAGCCGGTAAAACCTTTATCCTGCCTCCTGCCGAGCCTGATATGGTCCCGGATCGTGCCGATCTCGTGGCGGCTGCGATGGGTGGAACCCGGCGTGTGCACCGCACCAGGATCGATCGGGTACAGGTCAGAATCGTTCACGGTAACCTGGCGCGATCCCGTTTTCCAGTGACAGTTGGTCACTACAAGGGTGACACGATTGTCAGCGCCGAGGCGTATCTCGACCGGCAATTATCAGGTCGACTGCGTGAACGTCATAGGCTCGGTATCTATCCGGGTGACAAGGGTACCTCCACCATCCTGCTGAACTGGCCGGAGCGGCATGAACGTGATCGGCACCACTTGGCCGTTCATCCTGGCGCCATCGTCATCGGTCTGGGTGTCGTAGGAGATGTGACCCCGGGTGCGCTGACAAGCTCTCTGGTCGCCGGGTTCATGCGCTATGCGCTGGAAGTTCGTGATGCAACGCTCGAGCACCATCGTAAACTGCAGACTGAGCCACCACAGACGCTGTTCGCGCCGCTCACCTCGCTATTGATCAGTTCCAGTAGCGACCTGAGCATCAGCGATTCTCTGCAGTCCATTCTGCGCGCAGTAGCCGTTGTGAATCAACGCTTGCATCCGCCGATTGCCGACGACACCATGAATTCGCAGACTGCGCAGGGCACCTTCGTCAGGATAAACGAAGTCGATATCATCGAGTATTGGGAAGATCGCGCCATCCAGGCTGTACGTGCGCTGATCAACCTGTCCGCCAGTAACGAGCTTGCAGAACATTTCGAATTCAACCGGCAGGTGGTTGAAGGCCAGGATGGGCAGCGGCGGGCGAGCTTTGATGATCACGCTGGCTGGTGGCAGAGAATGCGCATCTCCACCGAGGAAGGCGGTGCACTGAAATTTGAGACATTGACAGAGCGAGCGCGAGTCGAATCGTATCTGCAGGCTACCCAGCGACGTCTGGTGGATCGATTTCTGTCCCGGGCAGCGGCATCACCCGTGAATGACCCGGAAATCGGAAAGACTCTCTTCGAATTATTGATGCCCAATCATTTGAAAGAGTATGCGCCGGATCGACGAAATCTCATCCTGATGCTCAACGACAGGTCTGCTGCCTATCCGTGGGAACTGCTGCAGGACGGTGCCGACAAGGATGGCCGTCCGCTGGCGGTGGAGTCTGGCATCATACGCCAGTTGATCTCGGGTACATTCCGGGCACAACCCTTGATGACGCAGGATCCCACAGCGCTGGTAGTGGGAGATCCGGTGGCGGATTCAGCGACTCACGACTCATTTCCGCCGCTGCCCGGTGCCGCTGCCGAGGCACGACAGGTATCTGCGCAGTTTAATGCTGCGGCATACGACTCGGTCACCCTGATCGGCACAGACGCCAATCCACTTGATGTGATTACCCAGTTATATGCCAGGCCATACCGCATCGTGCATATTGCTGCCCATGGCGTATTTGACGCAGCAGTGGACGAAGATGGAAAAATACTGAACGGCAAATCCGTCTTGCCAGGGCAGGGCGAGCACGAGGCACGACGTGTCACCGGTGTGGTGCTGGGAGATGGTATCTACCTGACGCCGGCAGAGTTCGAGCAGATGCGTAATGTACCTCAGTTGGTGTTTATCAACTGTTGTCATCTGGGCAGGTATGCCGATGACTCCGGGCCGAGTACCGTCGAGTACCATCGCCTTGCTGCCAATGTGGCAACCCAGCTTATACGTATGGGTGTTCGGGCGGTCATCGCCGCCGGCTGGGCGGTGGACGATGATGCTGCCAATCTGTTCGCCCGTACATTCTATGAGCGCATGCTCTCTGGCAACACATTTGGTACTGCGGTTTCCGAGGCGCGCCGTGCCTCATACGATTTCGAACAGAGACGACGTGGCAATACCTGGGGAGCATATCAATGCTATGGCGACCCGGATTTTTCGTTGTCTGCCTATCGGTCCAATGCGGATGCTTCGTCGATCGTTGTACCCGTCTCCGCCTCTGAGTTCAAGCAGAGCATCCTGTCACTGGCCAGGAACGCAGCCTATAGCTCTGCCGATTCGGTTCAGGTCCTGAAACACCAGCTTGAGCAGCTGGTCAAGGTCGTACCGAGCAGCTGGTATGAATCGGGATCGGTGTGCTCTGCCGTGGCTGGGGCGTACGCCGAACTGGGACAGCTCAAGGAAGCTGCCTCTCTCTACATGCGAGCCAACGCAAGTGCGCGTGCCGATGCGTCGATATCATCGCTGGAGCAATTGGTCAATATCAAGGCTCGGTGGGCTCTCGAGCTTGCTATCAGTCCTGAGGCCACGACCGAGAGTAAGGCTATGGCCTCGAAGGAGCTACAGGAGGCGGAGAAGATCATCGACAGCCTGCTGGACATCAATGGTTCCCAGGAGCGTTATGCGATCAAAGGGGGAGTACACAAGCGCAGGATCATGCTGGCAGATAAACGGGGGCAACCGGCGCATCTGCGAAAGATGGCTGAGGCCTATGGTCGCGCACATGAGCTGGCCATGGAAAGCAACTCCTCGAATGCATTCTATCCGTTGCAGAACCACGCTGCAGCGAACATCGCATTGTTATGGTGTGCCGGCGGCAAGAAAGAGCAGTTGAGGCAAAGTGTTGAGGATGATTTCCGCCAGCTGGACCAGTACCTGGAAAAGGCGGACCTGCGGGACGCCGACTTCTGGACTGCGTGCCAGGAGCCTGACAGGCGGTTACTGCAGGCAATGTATGAAAGAAATCTGTCACACGATGAACTACAGAGAATCACTAATGCCTATCGTCTGGCGGGCCAACGCGGAAGCACGGGTCGCGAATTCAGCTCCCTGCTTGAGCATCTCGAATTCTTTCTCAGTGTCGGTCGCAAGCAGTTGCGCAGTGGATCCCCCAAGGACAGGTTTATCGCTGAACTGGAGGAATTGAAGAAAACTCTGCAGGGTTAGCCATACAGTGTCAAATATGGGCTTTAACCTCAATGAAAAACCTGACGATATCTGTCGACGATCAAACGGTGGCCACGCTCATAGAAGGCAAGCTCCTGGATTCGCTCCGGGTCGAATTGCCGCAGTCACGAAATGAGAATGTTGTGTTGTCAGCGAGAGATGGGCAACAGAGCCTGATAGGTGGACTCACTGGCAGTACATCCTATGGCTGGTTGCTGATCAAGACGCTATGGGTGGATTCACCCAGTCGGCGGTGTGGGATCGGCTCAGCGCTTCTTCTGGCTGCAGAGGAAAGAGCGGTGCAGATGGGGTGTCATGCAGCATGGCTGGATACATCCAATCCGCAGGCGATGCAATTCTACCAGCGACACGGTTTCCTGACATTCGGAAGCCTCGCCAATGAACCGGGGCAGTTCCCCGCATCGCATCAAAGATGGTTCATGAAAAAGAGCATCAGGCAATGATCGACGGACAACGCTGCGTGCAATCGTGCAGCAATGTCAGCAGTATCAGCAGTATCAGAAGTGTCGAGTTACTGAATGCTTGACAATATGGTCGCCGCCAGGTCGCTGTGACCGATCGAGCGTTGCCACTGCGCGTATTGTGTCAGCAGCGCTGTATTGGCAGGCCAGGTATCCAGAGCCTGTGAATACAGGCCTTCCATGGTTTTTTCTGAACGTCGACTCTGGTGGTGAGCCAGCAGATCCAATACCTGCTGTAGGCATTGATCGTCCAGCAATCGGGCAGCGCCGGGTAATTGCTGGTCAGTTATCGAGTATGAATATAGCGGGACATCGCTTGCACCCAGTGAATACTTGTATTTTTCGTCGCCTCGCAGAAAGTCAATCCAGCGGAATCCACGCTGGATGGCACCCTCGATCGCCTGTGCGTGCAACAACAGCCCGGGTGAGCCGGACTTCTGTTTCACGTCCCTGGCACCGACGTAGAACAGAATGCTCTTCCTGACAGGATCAGAATAGTAGGCGTGAATCGCGACTGGCTTTTCCTTGCGTTGCATGACGAGGACGAACATCTGCCCGGAGCGCATACCATCGGCGACAATCCGGCGGTATTTGGCACCCATGGCGCCAACCTGCCTGCCTTTCATTGTAGACCAGCGCTCTTCCCAGAGCCTTTGCATTTCATCCAGGTCGGCATCCATCGACTGTTGGTCGGATTGCCTGATCAGACTATCCGGGCTGTTTTCCAGTTGTCGCCTGAACCGCCGGATTTTCTGACGGGTACCAGCGCTGGTCTTTTCCCGCAGCCAGACAGTGAACGAGGAATCCAACTCGAGCCGTGGCGACGTGTCCAGTGATGTCTCTCCGCCGTTGTCGGCCAGGCGATCCCGCTTGACTTTATATCGGGAGTTTTCAAAGCAAGCTTTCAAGAGCATGACATCGGATTTTCGCATGTGCAGATTGTGCAGCTGAACCCGTGCGGGCTGCATACCTGCCAGGTAGTGACCCAGTAGCGGCAAGGCTGTATCCTGATAGCCCGGTAGGCACAGTACACCGGTATGATCCGCCCAGTCATTTCCCGCCATACACAGTGTGTTCACAAACTTCCCGGATTTCCTGTTGTACTCGATGCGCTTGCGCAGGGGTAGATAGGCTACGTGTTCAGCTGAGGCGGCTGACGGGCGATAGGCCAGTACGCACACTGCATCCTGCCGGCGTTCATGCAATTGAGCTATCCATGTCCAGGACATGAATATTGAGGCATGCTCGTCTTTTTGGTATATGGCTTCCCAGTTGTCTCGAATGGCAGCAAAGTGCGTTTTGCTATCAAGTAGTTCAACACTCATAATTCAGTGAGCTTGGCATTGACTTCGACGAACCAGTCTGACAGGGGAGCCGTAAGCGGGCAGGCTGCGGACCATCGGGCACCTCGTGCACAGATACGTTGGGCGCATTCCAGCGTGATACCCACTTTGTCATTGGCGATGCAGTGGTCCAGATCCCACCATTCGCCCTGCGCATGTTTAAGAATCAAACCGAGACGAACCACCATATGGAAAGTGCCGTAGGCCATCAGGTAGTCCAACGGCTGCTGATCTGCGAGGCTGTCACTGAATTTGTCGACAAACTCGGTCAGTAGCGACTCTTCCACCACCGGATTATTCGGCACGAATTCATCACACAGTAACCAGGCAACATCGTCCAGGCGATTGCGTTTTCCTGCGTGTTCCCAATCGAACCAGACGACGCGGCCGCTTTTTTCCACAAGTGCATTTCCCGGCCTGGTGTCCCACTTGACGAAACGTGGTGTGCGAATACGCAGCCGTTCAATCAGTCCGGTCCTGTCCAGCTCTGGTGCCGGAATCTTGAGGTATTCACCGATGATCGAGGGACGCTCTATCAGGGCACCCAGCCACCGGTCCGATTCTCCTCGTACTGTGACCAGAGTTTCCAGGTATTCCTGCGTAGCGGCGACCTGAATGATATTCAACGATGTCAGTGCCTGCGACAGAAGCGAGCTCTGCCGGGTACTGTCAGCGTCCTTCAACGCAGCAGAGAGACGTTGACCTTCGATTTTCTGCTGCAGCAGTATCAACGAATGATTGTTAGCCAGTAACTCCGGTACCGGAGCATGGTGCTTGTTCAACGCCGTGAGCGTACGCACTTCAAGGCGTGCGCGTTGCAGGGTATCCCGCCGTGTGGCGATGATACTGTCGCCGGACTCCAGCAACATGGTGTATGACTCGCGGGATTTACCTCCCGGGTATTCGACACCCGCTACTTTCTCTCTGAGTAGTTGCTCTGTTGCTCGACGAAGTACTCTTTCCCGGTACTGCGCACTTTGTGTACGGTTCATCGGTCGCTGCTATTGCGTTCCGGGTAACTGGTCAGCGTCATCGAGATCCGCTCAACTCTCTCGCAAGGCGCGATTGAAACTGCGTGAAAGGGGTGAAATGATGTACTGCAGAAGCGTCTGTTTTCCGGTGACGATCAGCACATCGGCCTGCATGCCGGGAAAAATCCGGGCACCGGGCATTATCACCTGTGGATCTTCGGTCAGTTCGATCGTCGTCTTGTAGAAAGTCAACTGTGTGACCGGGTCGATATAGCCATCGGCCGAAATCAGTTTGACAGTTCCCTTGACAGGCTTGGTGTCCCGCCGATTGAACGCTGTGAAACGTACCTCTGCACTCTGCCCCTCACGCACGGCATCGCGATCACCGGGGTCGACACGGGATTCGATCAGCAAGGTCTCGTTGGCAGGCAGAATCTCCATGATCGAGTCTCCCGGTTTGACAACGCCGCCGATGGTATTGATCTGACTGTTGAGCACATAGCCGTCAATCGGCGCTCGGATGATCAGGCGATCCAGCTGAGTTCGTGTTGCGGACAATTGCTGTTGAAGACTTTGAAGTTTGAATGAAATCTCAGTGGCTTTCTCGGCTGCTTCCTGGTTTCGCTGCCCCTTGAGTGTGGACAACTCGCTCTCGATCTGTGCCCGTTGCTGAACCAGCCTGGCGGCATCTGATGCGGTATCGTCGATCTCGAGCGAAATATCCGACAGTTCTTTTTCCAGTTCGAAGACATCGCTGCGCAGCATCAGGCCCTTTCTTTCCAGCCCGACATAGTGCTGATATTCGTCCTGCACCAGTTGTTGCTTCGTTAGCAGGTTGCGCAATCGGCGCTTTGCACCTTGCGACTGCTCGATGACCTGGTCCAGTTGATGCCGCAGCGCCAGAATTGTATCGGCGTAAACTGCCTGGCGGGCCTGGAAAATACTTCGTTGAACTGCCAGGCTTTTTTCCACCAGATCTGAGCGATTCTGTGCCGCGAGCCAGTCGGATGCCTGTATTTCGGAAAGACCGGTCACCTCTGCCTGCCACCGCGACAATTCGGCGGACAGGCTGATGGCTTGCTGCTCGATATCGTCATGAAGTGTCTGAAGTTCCTTGCCGTCGAGCGTCGCCAGAGAATCACCGTTTTTCACGCGATCTCCATCCTGCACGTGAATGGAGCTGATGATGCCGCCATCCAGATGCTGGATAGTCTTTCGCTGACCGGCTACCCCGACAGTGCCGACGGCGATGGCCGCACTGGATAAAGGCATGGTGCCGGCCCATAGCAACAGGACCACCAGAAAACCGGCGATGATCGTGTATCCCCGCACGATCACGCTACGCAGGTCTCCCAGGTTGTCGACACTGATTTCCTCAGTCGTATCGAGTTCTGTCATGGGTGTGGATCTGGGTTGAATTTCCTGCCTTCATAACGACGGCGTTTCCTGTTCAGGCTTTTACGGGCAGGTGTCGTGTCAGCTTTTTCCAGGTGAATCGCATGCAGGACGTCGTGATGCGCAGATTGCGTTTCTCCGACAATTGCCGTGTCATGAAGCGGTGGGCGTGTCCCCGATGATGCAGCCCGGTCGATGCTGCTGTCAAACCCGTGCGAAAAGCCATTGAGCTTCCTGGTGTCATCTTCATCGACATTTTCGTGAGCACTCGCCCCATCCAGAGCACTAACCTCATCGATAGCACCAGCCCCGTCAACAGCGTTGCCACCGTCATGAGTCAGTAGCCTGGGCTTTTCTGATGATCTGGACGGTAGAGTTTGCGATTCGCCATTTACCAGGAGACGACGCGCCTCTCTCATGGCCTTGTGTTGCGAAATAGAGGCAATCTTGGACTGACCGCCATCAGCGGCATCCGATTTACCGGTCTCTACTTGCTTGATCTTGCCATCGGCGAGTTCATAGAGCACGTCGGCACACTTGATCGTGCTGCGTCGGTGGGAAACCACCAGGATGGCGATGTTGCTCTCACGTAGTTTACGCAGGGTAGCACGCAAGATGGAGCGACCTTCTTCATCCAGGGAGGCATCGGGTTCGTCCAGCAGTAAAACCGACGGAGTACCGAAAACCGCGCGAGCAAGCCCGATTCTTTGACGTTGTCCTCCCGATAGATTGGTACTGTCCTCATTGATGATCGTGTCATACCCCTTTGGCAGATGCTGGATCATGGTATGCACTCCGACGCTTTCAGCGGCAGAGACGACTTCTTCAATTGGCGCATCGCTCAATCGGCTGATATTTTCCCTGACGGTAACCGGGAACAGACACACAGATTGCGGCAGGTAGCCGATATAGGGACCGAGTTGCTCTGCGCTCCAGCGATCCAGTTCGAAACCATTGAGTCGCACAGAGCCGGCAGAGGGGGGAACAACCCCGGCGAGAAGTTTGAGCAAGGTTGATTTTCCACCGGCCATGGGACCTGTGAGTACGGTGATCTTGCCAGGCAACACTGTCATGTCAACTCGATTGATGATCGAGTGTTCATCACCGGAGCGGCGATAGCGCAATTTGTGCGTGCTCATTGTACCCACGGGGAGTGGCATTTCCGAATCGCTTTCCAGAGAACTCGCGTGATTGAGGTATTCACTTATATTCTGCAACGCACCTCGCGCAGAAATAATTGACTTCCACGATCGAATCGCTTGTTCCATGGGAGAAATGGCGCGACGCATGAGCAGCACGCTGGCTATCGTGACACCGGCAGTAAGTTGCTTGTCTATGATCAGCCACGCGGCCGTACAGATAATGCCGATCTGTAGCAGTAGCCGGATCAGTTTCGACAATGAGGCCAGTCTCGTGGTGATGCGGCCTGCAGAAAAGCTGGCGCCCAGGGCTTTCGCATTTCTGCGTCTCCAGCGATTCAATATATCCGGTTGCATCCCCATGGCCTGGACCACATCCGCATTACGTACGTAAACCCGCGCATGATCTATCATGTCTCGAGACTCCTGGTTGGCCTCTCGAACCGGAGTATTCGTCAGTTTCTCATTAAGTACAGCCAGAAGGAGCATGACTATCGCACCAGCGAGCCCGACATAGCCTAACAGTGGATGCAGTAAAAACAGGCACGCCAGAAATAATGGCGTCCAGGGAAGGTCAAGCAATGGCAACGCTGATGAGCCTGCCAGAAACGAGCGTACACTGCGCAGGTCGCTCATCACGTTGATGGACGTATCGGATCGTTTTACTGCCCGATGAATAGCGCTGTTGAGTAGGTGATCGCTGAGGCGATTGTCGAACAGGATAGCCACTTTGGACAGGATGGTACGGCGATTGGCGTCGAGCATCGCCAATACTGCGATGCTCACCAGCACGATACCGGTAATGATAAACAGCGTGTCGACGTTGCGACTTGGCAGAACCTTCGCATAGATCTGCAACATATAGAGTGGCACAGCCACTGACAGCAGATTGATGAAAAAGCTGAATGTGAATACCGCAATGATGGCGGGTCTGAACGTGTCTACCACGTCAAGCAGGTAGGGATTCAAAGCCGGCCGATCGGCTTTCCCCCGTTTCATCCGTTTACGTGGTAATAGAAAAAGCATTCCTCTGGCCGCGGATCTTTGACAGTCCAGTTTACGCCAAACATCGTCGAGATGATGGGATTTGTATCACGCGAACAGGGCTATCGCTGCACCGATAGCCTTGTCATCTAACTGACTCTCAAAGAATTACCCATTTTTGAGCCGTCAGCTTCGCATTTACTGCCAGTCTACCAGTCGCCAGAGCCGGATCCGCCCTTGCCGCCAGATCCAGAACCACCGGATCCAGAACCGCCAGATCCGCCTGAACCACTACCCCAGCCGCCTTTGCCTCCAGAACCAGAACCCTTGCCTGAACCTTTACCGGAGCCCTTGCCGGAGCCCTTGCCGGAGCCTTTGCCGGAGCCTTTGCCGGAGCCTTTGCCGGAGCC
>JABDKN010000114.1 GCA_013002205.1 Granulosicoccus sp. | reverse complement strand
GTCTGAGAGAGAGCAAGAATCGGCCGAATGGCCGATCGATCCGGCTTCAGCCGTAACCACAACCCACCGGCTTTAGCCGGTGGTTGTTGAGAGTCCCCGATAGGGGATCCGTAAACCCCTCGCCTTTAGGCGACGGATCATCAGGTCAGCGGGTTAGTGTAGCCTTGGAGTGAGCACGGCCAGAATAGCGGAGGGTAAACAGCCCGATTTCGCTCACATTATGTGATGGTTGTCAAAGATCCCCCTCGAACAACTTGAGCGCTGAACGAGGGGGCTGTCTCCTGTGAGTGTCGAGTTCAAAGGGGACACCGCCAGTGTGTCATTTAGCGCTGTTGGATACCAGTTTCTGGGTCAAGCTTTTCCGCATTGATCAGCGGGTTGCCGAACTGGTGCGATCTGCTGGATGCCAGCGATGTGACACCGGAGGTGCATTGCATGTGGCGAACTATCCGCGCAAGCCACGTGGCGAGCATCGAACCGTGCTGGGTCCGGAATACGATTGCCGGCTGAGTTTTTGCTGCGCCGCGTGTCGACGGCGCACCACGCCACCGTCGGTCCGCTTTCTGGGTCGCAAGGTGTATCTGGGCGCCATCATCAGCCTGATCAGTGCCGGTGCCGATGCACTGAGTGACGAACAACTCTGCCGCTTGATCGAGGCGCTGAACCTGCCAGTGCAGACGCTCTACCGCTGGCGACTGTGGTGGTCCAGACGAGTCCCTGCCAGTGCTTGCTGGCGTGCTCTGAGCGGCTGGTTCTCTCCACCAATTTCGCCTGCACGTCTACCTGGCGAGTTGCTGGTTCGCCTGCATGGCAGCGACATGGGTGCGCGTCTGATTCATTTACTGCAACCGGTGGCCCCGCTGACAACAGGTACGGGACCACCTTTTATGAGGGTCGGTGCGAGTACGTACAAGATGTGATCGCACCGGATTGATCAACGAGGCATTGTCCGTTCCTTGATCAACAAAGCGGGTTCACATTGGACATGGCAAACACACAGGATCGGCAACGATGGGCTCGACTTCGCTTTGCCATCGTTGGGCCTCTTCTGGCAAGCCCGCCACCAACGGGCCAACTACACCGGGCATTACATGAGTTAAGTGGGCGAGACTGGATCCATCCGAACACTGGACTGCCGATTCGCTTTGGGATATCCACGATTGAACGTTGGTATTACGATGCCAGGGGTCAGCAAGATCCTGTGCTCGCCCTGAGTCGCCAACGACGTCACGATGCAGGCAGCGCCCGGGTGTTCTCGCCAAGCGTGGTGGCACAGATCCATGCTCTGTACAGACTACATCCGGGTTGGTCGGTGCAGTTACACCACGACAACCTGCGAGCCTGTGCGGCCCTGGAACCTGCGCTCGGAGCGACTCCGTCCTACTCGTCACTGAAGCGCTACTTTCGCGCCAACGCCCTGGTCAAGAAACGCAAACCTCGTGTTGACACCGCCGGTGCCCGGCAATCAGCAGCACGTATCGAGGCGTTGGAGATCCGAAGCTACGAGGCAGAGTATGTGCACGGGCTTTTCCACCTGGATTTCCATCATGGCTCTCGTAAGGTGCTCGAACCCGATGGGCGTTGGATAAGACCGCTGTTGCTCGGTGTCATCGATGATCATTCGCGTCTTGGCTGTCATCTTCAATGGTACCGATTCGAGGACACGCAATCTCTGGTACACGGGTTTTGCCAGGCGCTGGCCAAAAGAGGGTTGCCCAGGTGCTGCATGACCGACAACGGCTCTGCCATGATCAGCGATGAGTTTACCGCTGGATTGCACAACCTGGGGATCGTGCACGAGCGTACCTTGCCTCTATCGGCCTATCAAAACGGCAAGCAGGAGAATCTGTGGGCCACTCTGGAAGGACGATTGATGGCAATGATCGAGTCCAGCGAGCAGCTCACGCTGGATCGGCTGAACCTGCTGACACAGGTATGGCTCGAGTACGACTACCATCGCAATCTGCATAGCGAGATCGGTACGACACCACTGAGACGCTTTACCGAGGCCCCGTCAGTCGGGCGCGACGCGCCCGACAGCCAGGCCTTGCGACGCGCGTTCCGCAAACACGTTGTCCGGCGTCAACGTCGCAGTGATGGGACTTGTGCATTGGAGGGCAAACGGTTTGAAATTCCCAGCCGCTTTGGCCATCTGGAATCGATCACGCTGAGCTACGCCCGCTGGGATCTGGCAAACGTGGAACTGATCGATCCTGACACCGGTGTCGTGCTCAGTCGCGTCTATCCACTGGACAAGAATGCGAATGCGGATGCATCGCGCCGGGCTCGCGAAGCGCGTCATACACCGACAAAATCAACGCTCGCCAATCATGATCCGGCCGAGTTGTTGGTGCTGGCGATCGATGAACACGGTCTGAGCCCGCTGATGCGAAAGCACTTGCAGGACTTTGCGGCCACCGGCCTATCCCCCGGCTTCATTCCTTCTCCCCAGAGTGATCAGAACACGGACAACACCCCATGAACAAGAAACTGCTGTCAGGGTACTCCCTGAAATACAACCCATTCACTGCACAGGTACCGGTGGAGGCGCTGTGTGTGACGCCTGCGATTGATCACTTCTGCTGGCGGGTGGAGACCCAACTGGTCAACGAGGGCGGCTTTGCCCTGCTCAGCGGCGATCCGGGTGCTGGCAAGAGTGTCACCTTGCGCCTGTTGGCCAGCCGTCTGGCCACTCAGCGCGATGTCTCGGTGGGCGTGCTCAGCCATGCCACTTCCAACATCGCCGACTTCTACCGCGAAATGGGCGACATCTTTGGTGTCACACTACGACCGCACAATCGATGGGGCGGCTTCAAAGTGCTGCGTGAGCGTTGGGTGGCACACCTGGAGGCCACCCATGTGCACATGGTGTTGATCGCGGACGAGGCACAGGAGATGCCCCCGGCGGTGTTGAACGAGCTGCGTCTGCTGAGCAGCGATCAGTTCGACTCACGGGCGTTGCTCTCGGTGGTGCTGGCCGGAGACGCCCGACTGAACGCCAAGCTGGCGCGTGAGGATCTTTTGCCACTGGGGTCGCGCATTCGCATCCGCTTGCCCCTGGAGCCGAGTGATAGAGAGGCTCTGGTGCGCATGCTCACTCATCTGGTCACCGAGGCGGGCAATGCCAGTCTGATGACTCCCGAACTGGTACAGACGCTGGCCGAGCACGCCATGGGCAACCCCCGGATCCTGTGCGCGACGGCCGCTGAATTGTTGGCCGCGGCGGCACACAAGGAGGTGTCGGTACTTGACGAGAAATTCTACCTCGAACACTTCAGTGCCCGTCCTGCCAGGCGAGGCCGGAAAGCCTCATGAGAAATCAATCTGGACAAAATTATCACTGGCCGTTGTTTGAAAACATGCCTTCCCTGAGTGACGAGGCTGTGTGGGATCTGCTGGAGATGCTGCATGGATTGATCGATGCGTATGAAGATCACTATGCGGAAGTCTTGCAACGGCTTCGACTAGAACGCTACCGAGAATTGCATGAGTCCTGGGATGATGAACACCAATTGCCCCTACCGATAGAGGACTCGATGCAGGAACCGTTCTAACGCACTTCTGCGGCCAGGCTGCTACACAGCGGCTGTCATTAAGACCATCGTTTAGCGTGAGCGGTAGACCATCAAATATCGTTACCACGCTCACCACAGCAATAGCAAGGTCATTCCCTTGCGCTTGAGCTCTATCTGAGCGAGAGCGAAATCAGGTTCCACAAAGGTGGTGTCGCGCCGCTGGCTAGCGCTTGGAAATAACAGCGCCGAGAGTTCGCGTTCACCGCACTCGGGTGGCAACGGCCAGCTGACGCCAGCAGCCTTGGCGCGCTTGATGTAGTTGGTGACAGTGCCGTAGCCCACGTCCTGTGAGGTGGCGATCTGCCGGTAACTGAGCCCTGCCTCAAAGTGCAGTCGCAGCATGGTTGTGATCTTTCGCATTGGTTGCCTCGGGTACGCCACGCTGTGTTTTGCTCAATGAAGGAGCGCACAGCGTAACGA
>JABDKN010000104.1 GCA_013002205.1 Granulosicoccus sp. | reverse complement strand
CTAAGTCATAACCAGTCGAGGTCAGTTTCTGCAAGGCCATCCTGTCCGCAGCGTTAAACCGTGTCGTAATAGGTAATTTCTTAACATGCTCAATAACATGCTGGTATTCTTTTGAAGTTATCTTCATTTTACCCGCCTAGCAGTCGGTTCCGGGTAAGTGCAATATTCACCTGCTGGTGCACACTCAGCCCAGGTTTAAGGTTTCGAGATACCCTAACATGCAATCGAATGTCTGCACATGGCAAACCGATGGGACAGTTCTTTAGACTAGTTCCGTTCAAAAATCGGCATTAATCGTTGACTCCGGGAAGGCACGGGAGTATCGATTATTTTCATCTGGGTTCGATTCGGCCTCTCCCGGGAGAATGACTATGATTTTCCATTGCCTGCACAACTTCGAGCGCAATTCAGTGCAATCCATCCCGTTGTTGGCAACCCTGTTGCTGGCGGCCTGTGGAGGCGGAAGTTCCGGCGACTCGACCCCGGACACGCCCGATGAGGTAGATGCCGTGTGCACCGGTGACAGCACGCCTCCATCAAATCCTGTCCTGTATCTGTCGGATATCGACGGTGTCCGTCCTGTCAATCTCTACCTGGCAGATCGGGATCAGCCCGAAGCGGGCAGTGTTGTCGTGAATGGGCCGTTGACGGCGCAACAGTCCATCGAGTCGTTTGCCCTCAGTCCAGACAATCGTTGTGTCGTCTATATTTCCGATGAAGATAATACGGGTCGTTTTTCACTGTACTCGGTGGATCTGGCCACACCGGGTGTGTCCGCACGCCTCAATCCCGCACTGTCCGCGAACCAGGACGTTCTGAGCTTTGTCATCAGCCCGGATTCCAGGGAAGTGCTCTATACGGCGGATCAGGACGTTTCAAATCAAACCGAACTGTTCCTGGTTGAACTGGCGCAACCGGGAGTAACCGTCCAGGTCAATCCGGAGTTGATAGCAGAAGGGGATGTATCGAGCAGGGATATCGCGTTCAGTCCGGATGGCAGCCAGTTGTTGTACGCGGCTGATCAGCGAACGGTGGGTCTATTCGAAATTTTTCTGGTCGAAAAGTCTGTCCCGGGTGTTTCTGCGGTGGTGAATGGCAGCTTCGCCGAATTTGTCACCCTTGCTACCGGGTTTGGTTTCAGTCCCGACGGAAACTGGATCGGGTACATGGCGGATCAGGACATCGACACGATCAGGGAGTTGTACGCCGTTGATGTATCAAGCCTTGGAAACAGTGTCAAACTCAACCCACCGTACACGGGTGAAGAAGACCTCTGCACGTTCGAATTTCGGCCTGATTCTCAGGCAGTCGCATACTGTGCTGACCAGGATACTGAAGACAAGCTGGAACTGTATGCCGTATCACTCGATACACCGGGGATCTCCACTAAACTGAACCCCCCGATCGTAACCGGCGGTGAAGTGCGTAGCGATTTTCAGCACGCTCCCGGATCGGACTATATCGTCTACGTTGCCGATCAGGAAACAGCTGGGGTGGACGAGTTGTACCGTGTGAATTTCGACTCGCCGGGTGTCAGCGAAAAAGTCAATGCTGCGTTGATCGACGGTGGCGATGTGGATCTGTTCGAAATACGCCCCGATGGTCTGGCGATAGCCTACGTGGCGGACCAGGACACCAATGACGTCTTCGAACTGTATCAACTGAGTCTGGTGCCCCCTGGCGAGATGGCGGAAAAACTCAATCCAGCACGCGTGGGTAATGATCTCATTCCGATCGCATACAGCGCCGACAGTGCCCACATCATGTATGTCGCCGATGAAGCCATTGCCGGACGACAGCAGTTATACCGAATCGATCTGGACGAAGCCGGGGTCTCGGTACAGCTGAACACCCTGCTGGTTGCAGGTGGTCAGGTGTTCGACTTCATCATTCCGCGCTGAGGTTGATGGATACCGGCGTGGCATTTCTGTCGGCCTGGTCATGACCACCCGGGATGGACTACCCAATTGCTGCTGGTGCATGAATCGTCGCTTCACTACCTGATGCCAGTAACGATTACGCGCATGATTGATTCAGGGCGCCACTCTCTTTACCGCCGCCAGCCAGGACGACTTGCCACTAGCTGAGGACCAGGGCATACAGTACAACCCACAATGGCAAAACGACGGCACACACCAGCGTGTAAGCACCGTTCCAGATCCAGCTTACCCTTGATGCGCTGATATTGGCAAAAGAGCCGATCAGTAGAGTGGTGGCGGTAAAGGGTGAGCAGGCTCCGCTGAGAGACCAGCCGGCTGTTATGGCCACCATGATGGCTACCGGGTCCACACCCATCGATGCAGCAGAGGGCAGCAGTGGCGCAAACAATGATACCGCCATGATCGGATTCATACCGAACTGCCCGGAGATGGGTATCAGCCAGACTACTGCGATGAGTACTGCCCAGGACGGAATACTGGACAACTCGATACCGGCTGAGACCAGCAGAGGCAACAGGAGATGACCGCCTGTGGTACCAATGAAACCGGCCATCATCAGAAGCGTAAGCTCATTGGAGAAGCTCGGAATATCTTTGTACACGTAGCCCCGGGCGCGGGACGCCACGACGTTCACTGTATCTTCATGCCTGAACTGCCAGGCAATCCAGCCAAGCGCGATGACCGGCACCACGGTGATGATGATGCCCCCGACTCGAACACCACTCAGCCAGTGCAGCAGGCCTGCCACGACACCCAGTATCGTGAGCAGCATCAGCAGCGGGATCACACTGGACCAGGACCCGTCGACTTTGCCACGGTGGATCACTGGTGCTGACGCTGACAGTCTTGGCTTGAAAATCGAATCCATGATCCAGCCGATTCCCGAAACGATGATGCCGGTAACCAGACAGGGCCAGAATCCTGCTATCCATGAAGTGCCGGGAATCACCGTCGTGGTGATGACCACGGCAAATGACATAGGCGACCAGGGCAAGGTGGCAATGAATCCACGCTGGATGGCCAGCAGCATGCGTCGAACCCGATGACCACGGATCTCTTCATTGGACTCCTTGCGGGCACTGGCAATGGCCAGAGTGCCAAGTAAAGCGATAGCACCGTAATTGAGCAGCAGCGTAAAGGCCTGCGTACCGATCGTCAGTGCGGCATAGCGTCTTCCGGGTGGCTGCTGAGCCAGAAACAGACCGCAATTTTCAATCGCCTTCGAGGTGCCGGCGGCGTTGCGCAAGCAATTCAACGCACAGAAAAAGGCGCCAATGAACCCTGCCGTTCCAAGTCCCGGTTCGAGGCGAGCCACGAAATCCGGCGAGACGCGTACCGTGATAATCGTCAACACGCAGGCCAGAATGATGAACACCAGTCGTGAACCGCGTACCCGAACGGCGAACAAACCAGTGACCAGTATGACCAGCACGGAAATGAAGTGGGCAATTGGCCAGTCTGGCCGCCATTCGTGCAGAATCACCAGCCCGGTGATAGCGACCAGCAACACTCCGGTAACCCGATCCCATAGTGTACGGTGACTTTCCGGATACGACGTCACCTATCTGCTTCTGTCGGGTACCTTGAATCGGCTACTCAGATGTGGCCAGCAGACTGGCATTTCCGCCAGCGGCCGTCGTGTCAATGCACAGGTGTCGCTCCACGACATAGCGTTCAGGCGCAATGATCTGCGTCTCCAGAGGTACGATTGGACCTGAACGCATGGACAATACAACTCGCAGTGCCCTCGCCCAATCTGCATTGCCGGCCGCAGCGACGGCCACGATACGCTGCATACTCGCCAGATACTCCGGTTTCACGGTTCCGGACAATGCCACTACGGGCGCACCCGCATCTATGAGAGGCTGTGCCCGCGACGGGGCATCGGGTGCGACGATCACTGTCGGATTACCTGCACCCAGTGCCTGAACTGCCTGGGCCAGGGCAATGTCGGCAGAAGGCCCGAGACACAACACCAGTCCCTTGGGATGCACGCTGAGTCGATTGCTTTCACCGGTAGGTCCGGGCAATGTCTGGGGCGTCATGTCAAATGCGGCAACTGCCGACAATGCCTTGCGCACCAGGCCTTTCGAGCCCGACAACGCTTTACGCAGTACTGCAATGCGGTCCGGTCGGGCCGCCCAGTTGCGTGCATCGATAGAGGAGGCAGAGGCCTCGATAGACGTCAGGGCAACCAGGGACGTGTCGGGTTCCTCTTTGGTATCCACCTTCGCCGTGCGTCTGAATCGAGTCAGGTACAGAGGCCCGCCGGCTTTAGGTCCGGTCCCCGATAATCCTTCACCACCAAAGGGTTGCGAACCGACGATAGCACCGATCTGGTTTCGATTGACATAGGCATTGCCAACTTGAATCCGTTCGATGATCTGTTGCACCCTGTCATCTATTCGAGTGTGCAGACCAAATGTCAACCCGTACTCTTTGGCATTGATTGCATCGACCAGCTTGTCAATCTCGCGTGCCTTGAAGGTAGCGACATGCAGAACGGGGCCGAAAATCTCGCGCTCGAGATCTTCAATACCCTTCACGCTGACGACTGTCGGTGATACGTAGTATCCGGTATCCGGAATCGGCAATGACTTCAGTACGCGCCCGGATTTCTCAAGAGCCGCAAGATAGCCGCTGATCTCGCTTCTTGCATCCTGGTCGATCACCGGCGATACATCCACATCGGTCCGCCAGGGGTCGCCAATGGACAGGGACTCCATCGCACCGAACAACATTTCCAGAAGCCGATCCCGAGCTTCTTCCTGCACGTAGAGCAGGCGCAGCGCGGAACAACGTTGACCTGCTGACTGGAATGATGAGGTGAGGATGTCGCGAACAGCCTGTTCGGTCAGTGCAGTACTGTCCACCACCATGGCATTCAATCCACCTGTCTCGGCAATCAGAATGGCGTCGGGTCCCGCGTTGGCGGCCAGTGTTCGATGAATGATCTGGGCCACTTCGGTTGATCCGGTAAAACACACACCCGCTATACGGGGATCACTGGTCAGTGGTCCTCCAACCGTAGGTCCGTCCCCGGGCAGAAGCTGTAATGCTGCTTCCGGCAGGCCTGCCTGGCGCATCAGCTGGACTGCACGCGCAGCAATCATCGGCGTCTGTTCAGCCGGCTTTGCCAATACCGCATTACCTGCGGCCAATGCCGCCGCAACCTGTCCGGTAAAAATGGCGAGCGGAAAATTCCACGGGCTGATGCACACGAAAATACCACAGGCTTCCCCAGGCTGTTCCTCGTCCAGCCTGATGGCCTCGTTGGCATAGTAACGCAGAAAATCCACCGCTTCGCGTACTTCTGATATGCCATCGGTAAGCATCTTGCCAGCCTCGCGAGTCGCCAGCGCACAGAACTCCGCCACGTTGTCCTCATACAGGTCAGCCGTCCTGCGTAACACTGCTGCCCGATCAGCAGCAGACTTCGCTGACCATTGGGTAAACCCTGCTTGCGCACTGTCAAGCGCCGCATCGACCTCAGCGGAGGTTGTCTCACTTACCCGTCCGACAAGCCGGGATGAATCGGCGGGTGACATCACATCACGTGTCCTGCCCTGCGGGGCAGGTGCGCCCGCGAGCATCGGACCAGCCGACCAGGTCGTGTCGACAAACTTTTCACGTGCGTGCAGGAGGGGTTCTATCGAAGCGGGTTCATTAACCTTGAAACCGCGCGAATTTTGTCGCTCCGGTGCGAACAATTCCCCGGGTGCCCTTATGGACGGACTCGATATGGCATCTCCCAGGGCTTCGAACTCCTCGACTGGATCTCGGCACACCTCAGCGGCGGGAATCGAATCATCGACTACCTGATTGACAAAGGAGCTGTTGGCTCCGTTTTCCAGCAGGCGACGGACCAGATACGCCAGCAGATCACGATGAGCCCCAACCGGGGCATAGATGCGGCATCGCGTATCGCCGGTCTTGCGCACCATCGAGTGCAGGGATTCGCCCATACCATGCAGGCGCTGGAACTCGAAACTTTGCTTGTCTGCACCGGCAATAGCCAACACCATGGCACATGTATGAGCGTTATGGGTGGCGAATTGCGGGTAGATGCGGTCCCGGCGATCCATCAGCATCTGTGCACAGGCCATGTAACTGACGTCAGTATTGACTTTGCGAGTGAATACCGGAAAGCGCTCGACGCCGAACTCCTGCGCAACCTTTATCTCCGTGTCCCAGTAGGCTCCCTTCACCAGACGAATCATGATCTTTCGGTCATGACGCCGGGCTAGTTCGTAGAGTGTCTCGATCACGGGCGCAGCGCGTCGCCCATATGCCTGTACGACGACACCGAAACCATCCCAACCCGCCAGTTCTTCGTCAGCGAGCAGTGTTTCGATCACATCGAGTGACACCTCCAGTCTGTCCTGCTCCTCCGCATCGATATTGAATCCGATTCGAGCCTTGGCTGCCTGGCGAACCAGTGCCCGTGCCCTGGGCACCAGTTCCTCCATGACCGTCTGCCGATGGCTGTATTCATAGCGCGGATGCAGTGCGGACAACTTGACGGAAATACCGGCACTGGACCGAACATCCCCCTTGGCCTTCCTGGCAATGGCGTCGATGGCTGTGGCATACGCCTCGGTATAGCGCAACGCGTCCGCCTCGGTGCGGGCCGCCTCTCCCAGCATGTCATACGAATAGGTATAGCCTTGCTTTTCCAGCTCTACTGCGTTGCCTATTGCCTTATCAATCGTCTCGCCCAGCACGAATTGCCTGGCCAGAATTTTCATGGACTGCCCTACTGCCGTGCGCACCAGTGGCTCGCCCATGCGGCGCACCAGACCCCTCAATGCGGCGGCCGGGCGACCCGGGTCATCGTCCAGTACCTTGCCGGTGAGCATCAGTGCCCAGGTCGAGGCGTTGACCAACGGTGACGAGGAATGCCCCAGATGAGATCCCCAGTTCGACGGTTCGATCTTGTCCTGGATGAGGTCGTCGATGCTCTCGGCATCCGGAACCCTGAGCAATGCCTCGGCAAGACACATCAGCCCGACACCTTCAGCGGTCGAAAGACCATATTCGGCGAGGAATGCCTCCATCATGGTCGGGGAGGTCTCCGCGCGAACACGCTCCACGATCCGCGCGCCGACCGTCACTACGTCGGCCCGATCCGCCGGTGTGAGCTTGATCATACCGATCAGGCGTTCAAGCACAACTGCTTCCTCGGCCAGGTAGTCCTTGCGGACCTGCGCCCTTTTCCCCTGCAGTTCTGTCATGGATGACCTCAATTTACTGTTCGTATGCCGGTGCCTTACAAGAGCCGTACGACTCCCCTGCTCACACCCTTGGGTGGTTCACCCGCAGTTCGCGATCAGGGATCAGTGCATCCTGCCAATGGACACTATACGCCATGATCCGACCCTGCGATAAAGGAGCCACGAAACGGCCGCAACGGTACCAGATTGATCATACTCGTCTGATGTAGACTCCCGTGTGGGATGGTACATCGGGAACAGAATCATGAACAGTCCGACCGGCACGACGAGACGCATAGCCTGTATCGGTGAAGCCATGGCCGAATTACGAATAGGCCAACGGACGGAGGATCCGGTAGAACTTGGGTTTGCAGGTGACACGCTGAATACAGCCATTTACCTGAAACGACTGTTCGGTACTTCTGCAGAGGTTGCATTCGTCAGTGTACTGGGCAGAGATCCACTGTCCCGGCGTATGCACAAGTTCATCGAATCCGAACGCATCTCAACCCGTGACCTTAGCCAGTCCGATGATCGACTCATCGGCCTGTATGCGATAGAAACCGATGACAGCGGCGAACGGACATTCAGTTACTGGCGCAATCAGTCGGCCGCACGCACCCTGTTCCAGAAGGAGAACGAGACCGATTTCAGTTGCTTGGCGGGCTATGACGTACTGTGTCTTTCAGCGATCACCCTGGCCATTCTGCCGCACGAAGTACGTCAACAGCTGATAGATGAACTGAACCGGCTTCGGCGGGAACAACTTACTTCTGTGGTGTTCGATTCAAATTACCGGCCAGTATTATGGGAGTCTGTCGAAGAGGCCCGGCAGACGGTTGCCCGCGCCTGGCAGGCCTGTGATATCGCCCTGCCTTCGGTGGACGATGAACAGCATCTGTATGGAGACCCTGACGAGGCGTCTGTAGTTTCACGCCTGTACAGCTACGGCATCACGCGAGGTGCATTGAAACGAGGCTCCAAGGGTCCCTTGTTACTCTCCGGACAGGGAATCGATTCACCTGCCGCGCTGGACATATCGACCTTACCCGCCGTGGAGGTTGTCGACACGACGGCCGCTGGTGACAGCTTCAATGCAGGCTATCTGCATGCGTTACTCTCCGGTGCTAGCGAGATGGAATCGGTACTTGCCGGTCACCAGTGTTCCGTTCGTGTCATCGCGCACAAGGGAGCGATCATCCCGAGGGAAATCTGGTAGTGGCGTTCACATAGAATCAAACGTGCAGTCGATACCGACACTGGCAAAAATGGTGTCAGGCATCTTTTACAATGGTCTTAGATTCACCCGTGTCGGCAGTAAATTATCAACTCGGCAGCAAGCGGGGATCTCTGCAAACGCTGCAAACAACGGGGAGAAAAATCATGCTTAGTTGGGCCATTGCTTTTTTTGTCATTGCGATCATTGCGGCAGTTCTCGGATTCGGTGGTATTGCCGGTGGCGCATCGAGTATTGCTCAGATCCTGTTTGTCATCTTTCTGATTCTGGCGGTAGTCTCCTTCTTCCGAGGGCGGGCACCCAAGGTCTAGAAGCTGGGTATAGAACATGGTTTCACCAGGTCTGCAGGTAGCTGCGTATTCATTGGAGCAACCGGGCTCGTCGACCACCTGTTGGTCGACGAGCCTGTCAGTTCGTGCATGCCGACTCGGGGTTCATGGTATCAAGCCGTTCTACTACTTACTTGATGCTTACGAAAATCCGGGGTTCAAACACCCGTAATCATACGTTTGTCACCGTGCAGTTGTTTATTCACGAAAGATGAACCCTGTTATTGCAGGCACGCTCTTACACCATTACTGCAGGCATGCTCGATGGCCAGTTGCCTCGTTGATTAGTTGCCTCGTCGATTAAAGGTGAACCCGCTACAAGGAACGGGGATACAATGCGATGCACTGTATCCCCGCTGCTATGTAACAGGATCGGTACAATCGACCTGAACTATCCTGGCACGGCGGAATCATATGTCCGCCGTGCCAGGGTTGTCAGACCCGCTCAGTGTCGTCGCGCAACATCTCGTCTACTTCCTGTCGGGCTTCATCCTTGGTTTTCCCGTAGCGCTCCTGTATCTTTCCTTCAAGCTCTTCTCGGTGACCATCGATTTGATCCAGGTCATCGTTTGTCAGCTTACCCCACTGAGACTGCACCTTTCCCTTGAACTGCTTCCAGTTACCTTCTACTTGATCCCAATTCATGATGTCTCTCCAGTTAGTCGTATTCGTATTGAACACGCCCTGATTATTGAGCACCATTTATTCTTGTGAGCATCAGTGAAGTTTTTGCACTGTTAACGAACGGAAAGCTATCAACTGCCTCTGGGAATTCTCATTGAAGCTATAACGGCCAGCCTGAAATCGCTTGCGCTTCGTGTAGCAGCGGCGCACTCAGCTGTGTACTCGACTCATATTGGCGCATCCAGTTTGCTACCGGTAAGTACTACAAAATATACCGTCTCTGCTGGCAACAGTGGATACTTCCCAGCGGGATAAGTGAGTTCCAGGGACGGAGAATCAACAGCCACAAAACCGGAGAATATCGATGTTTTTCAAGACAAGGTTCAGCGCACTGTCATCACAACTCATCGCGCCGGTGATGACACTCTGCATCATGAGTGGTGCTACATATGCACAACAGTCGGATGACACCGAATCTGTTCCTGAAGAGCAGGTTGAAGAGGTGGTCGAAGAGGTAAAAGACATGCCGGAAACAGAAGAGACCGACGCACTCGGAGAGGCCTCGTACAATATTGAAGATTGCCAGGCACTGATTGCCAACGCGGAGTCGGGCAGCGGCGAGCTTGACGATGCTGATGCTGATGACGATGCTGATGACGATGGCGATGGCGAGGACGGGGATTCTGAGAAGAGCCCGGTAGCTCTGGATCTCGACAGGTGCAAGGCATTGGTGAAATAGGCCCGGCTCGGCTGTCGCTGTTACCCGGACCCGCAGGCAGCGGGTAGTAGCGGATGATCTTCACTCAACGACTCCCATTGAAGTCCGACGGGAATTCCCTGGTCATCGAAATCCGGATCGCTCGTCAGGTCAGCTCTGCGCCTCCCTGCGCAATCGACTATCTGGCGCACCCGGATAACCGGGCTGAAGCGCTGCATCAGTAACAGGTCCAGAATGACGAATTCGGCATGATCCGGATGCCTGCGAATCTCCCGGGTATCGACGACGGACAATCGGTCAGTTCGCGGAACCAGGTAGGACCATGGGGAGAACATGGATTTTCCGGACAGGCGGTGGACAAGCTCGACCGACTCGGGCATCTGCGACAGTGTTCTGGACTCCCAGCTGTATTCGCTGTAGATGCCGTAGGCTATGACAGTACCGCCCACTATCATGGGCAGTAGATAGCGGGGCATGGGTCGCTTGATGGTCCGAAAAACAGCCCAGGTCATCAGCATGATCACGGCAGACACCGCGAAGGCGGTAATCATATGAACAATCATAAGTGGTGGTAATTCTCCAATTCAACGCCCGACTACAGCGACTCTGTTGCCCAGCACGGACTGGATGTCTTTCACTGTCTTCATGGCTCGCTTCAGCCGCTCACGTTCTGACGAGATGAGCTGGGCGGGATCAACGAAATTGTCCGGAATCTCCGACCGTTTTATCTGCCTGACCTGATGCCTGAGTCTTATCATCGACATGATCTCGTAGGCATCGAGCAGGTTCTCTGCACCCAACTGGCTCAACACGGGCGATTGCGCACCCGATGCCAGTCTTTCGATGGTATTGACGAGCGGGATCCCGGCTGATAATGCATAGAGTCGTGCCAGGTCGATGATCGGTACGACGCCTCCTTTCTTCATATCGATCATGCCCCTGTGCATCCCCTCTGCCTCAGTCTTCAGACGACCGAACCAGCCCAGAGGTGGTCGGTGTGCCAGGCAGTTGGTCGTCATGTGGGCAACGAAAATACTGTTGGAACGGGCGCTCGTCAGCACGGCGTCGCGGATGGGTTCGTACAGGGACATCTCTCCCTGGATCGGTCTGAGATCGAACATGACGCTGGCAAGCATCTGGGCAGTAGGTCCCGGTTTCCTGATCCAGTCTTCAAAGTACTCATGCCAGACAGCTGCGGGCTGTCGCCAGTGCGGATTACTGGCCATCATGTCACCTGGGCAGTACACATAACCCGACTCATGGAGACCGTCACAGACGAAGTTGGCCAACTGTGCGAAATAATCACCATGTGCATCGGCGTTGAATCTGTCATCCAGTATCAGGCAATTGTCCTGATCCGTTGCACCTGTCTGTTCCTGCCGGCCCTGTGACCCACAGGCCAGCCAGAGATACGGGACCGGTGCAGCGCCGAGTTCGGCTTCGGCCAGTTCCAGCAGCCGACGGGTGACAGCGTCGGTGATTGAACTCACTACCCTGCCCGTCTCGTAGACGCTGCTTCCTGAATCCACCAGCGAACACAGAAGTCGCGGCAACTGGCGGACGACTTCAGCAATTTTTTTGCTCGATTTCATGCGCGCAATGTCGCCCACGATGAACACCGAACTGGCAATCTGGTGACGTATGATATCCGTCTGTGTAACGATACCCACCAGTTGCCCCTCCACGCATACCGGCATATGGGCGATCCGGTGTTCAGTCATCAGGGTCAGGACATCCAGTACCGAGTGCTCGGGACTGACGAATATCGGATTCTCCGTCATTGCCTCACTCACTGGCTCATCTGCCCTGCGACCCAGAGCCACGATCCGGCCGACGAAATCGGCCTCGGTGACCAGCCCCAGCAGTTGCTGCCCGTCGACCACGGGCAGGCAGGATATGTGGTGTTCGTACATGTAGCTCGCTGCCAGCTGAACCGATGCCGTCGGCTCGATCGTATAGGGTTCGGTGGTCATCAATTCACCCACCGATACGCTGGTAAGACGCTCAGAACCCGCGTTGACCCGGGAGACCGATGTTGGAGCCCCGATGGACTTGCCAGCATCCGAGTACCCCTTGACCGCGGCCTGGGCTGACCGGGGTGGTTGAATTGAAGGTTGCTGGATCATGGGCTGCAGTTTCCACTGACAGAGGCAACTAGTAAAGTCACGGGACACTATTCAAAGCATTGAGGTGTTCGACGTGACTTTACCGGCACTGTCCCTGAGATTGCGAAACTTTCTGTCACCAATCGCAACGAGCTGTTGACACGTCATGAGCTGATGATCGCCAGCATCACACTCACCGTGGTAGCGCTGGAAAAACAGCCAGATTGCACCTGTCCAGGACTGGCGCGCCGTTGGATGAAGCGACACTGGAACAAGTGCACGACACAGCGGTTTCCGACGAGCCTATCGGTATAACCGGCAGGCAGGTCCTTGAACATCATGGTACCGGCGGAGCGGGCAGAAAATGACCGTGTCCGCTCAAAACCATCAGGACCCGAGTTCTATGATTGTGAAAAGCCTGCTGATTGACAGGCTGCTGCGCAAACGGGTGGCAAGCTGCAGAAACCCGTAAGTTCATCACGTGCGGGAAACGAAAAAGGCCCGCCGGTGGGCGGGCCTTCCAGTTCATCTTCGCTGACCCTGAATCAATGGTCGGCGGTTGCCGCCTTCGATCCGCGAGGTATGCGAATGCTTTCAACCAATTCCCGAATCTCTTGTGGAGGCTCATCGGTGGCCCGCGACACCATGTTTGCCACCGCGAAGTTGATCATGGCGCCAACAGCACCGATGGACAATGGTGAGATGCCGAATATCCAGTTGTCCGGTGTGTCCGGAAGCTGGTTGGTACCGGGCACGAAGAACCAGCCTTTGTACACGAATATATAGACAATGGTGAAGACCAGGCCGGTCAGCATGCCGGCTACGGCTCCCTTGTCATTGACGCGGGTAGAGAAGATACCCATCATCAGCGCCGGGAAGATCGTGGCTGCAGCCAGTCCGAATGCAAGAGCCACCGTCTGTGCCGCAAATCCCGGTGGATTGAGCCCCAGCCAGGTGGCCACGCCAATAGCAACCGCCATGGAAATACGCGCCGTCAGCAGCTCACCCTTCTCCGATATCTGCGGCGCAAGCGTACCTTTCACCACGTCATGACTCACTGCGGAGGAAATGGCCAAGAGCAGGCCAGCCGCTGTGGACAAGGCGGCGGCCAGTCCACCGGCTGCGACCAGGGCAATGACCCAGGAGGGCAGCGCTGCAATTTCAGGATTAGCCAGCACCAGGATATCCTGGTTTACCGTCAATTCTGAACCCTTCCAGCCGGCGGCCTCGGCAGTTGCAGCAAAGCTCTCGGACTTGTCGTTATAAAACTGGATTCGCCCATCGCCGTTCTTGTCCTCGAACTTCAGCAATCCGGTGATCTCCCAGTTCTTCATCCAGTCCGGACGCTCCTCGTAGTTCAGGGGTTCGGCCTGTGCACCGCCCGGATAAATAGTATCCATGAGGTTCAGTCGCGCCATGGCGCCGACTGCCGGTGCAGTCAGATACAGCAGGGCGATGAACACCAGAGCCCAGCCGGCCGACCAGCGTGCATCGGACACTTTGGGCACCGTGAAAAATCGAATGATGACGTGCGGCAAACCGGCTGTGCCGATCATCAGTGACAATGTAAACAGCACCATGTTGAGCGTGTTCGTATGGTGTTCGGTATAGGCGTTGAAACCCAGGTCAGTGACCACCTGATCCAGTTTCGTCAGCAGCGGCATACCGGACGCTGCATGATCTGCGAACAGACCAAGCGGCGGCAGGGCAACACCTGTCAGCTGGAGTGAGATGAAGATTGCCGGTACGGTGTAGGCCAGGATCAGAACGCAATACTGCGCAACCTGGGTGTAGGTGACCCCTTTCATACCACCCAGAACCGCATAGAAGAATACTATCGCGGCACCGATGAACAGGCCAGTGTCATTTTCAACTTCCAGAAACCGTGAGAATGCAACCCCGACACCGGTCATCTGACCAATTACGTAGGTGATCGATGCAATGATCAGACAGGCAACGGCCACCATGCGGGCGGTTTTACTGTAGAACCGATCCCCGATGAATTCAGGCACGGTGAACTTGCCGAATTTTCGCAGATAGGGCGCCAGCAACAAGGCCAGCAGCACATAGCCACCGGTCCAGCCCATCAGGAACGATGAGTTGTCGTAACCGGTAAAGGCGATCAAACCCGCCATGGAGATAAATGATGCAGCCGACATCCAGTCAGCAGCCGTGGCCATACCGTTGACCACTGGATTGACGCCACGACCAGCGGCATAGAATTCGGAGGTTGATCCTGCACGAGCCCAGATTGCAATACCGATGTAGAGCAGGAAAGTTGCGCCAACGACCAACAGATTCAGAGTGTACTGTTCCATGTCTGAGCTCCTATTCCTCTTCTACGCCAAACTTGCGATCCAGCGCATTCATGCGCCACGCATAGAAAAAAATCAGTAACAGAAATACGATGATGGAGCCCTGTTGTGCAAACCAGAAGCCCAGATCAGTCCCACCGACGGAGATACCCGACAGTAGAGGTCGAAGGATGATGCCAAATCCGAAAGAGACCAGCGCCCAGATGATCAGGCAGATGGTCACCAATCGAATATTGGCTGCCCAGTACTCGTTATTGGAAGAATGTTCAGACACGTCAGAGAATCTCCTTAAGCAACTGCAGGTGGAAGGAAGTAGGGTCCTGGTTCTCCGGTCAGAACCGAAATCCATCAACCGATCGCTGATGGATTGCGGCAGCACGCCGGAAGTGCTTGACTACGGTGTGGGTGCCAAATCAGGCTTTGGCACGATTTTCTATCAACTTGTCTACCACTCCGGGATCGGCCAGCGTGGATGTGTCACCGAGAGAGCCGTAATCATTTTCTGCAATTTTTCGCAGTATCCGACGCATGATCTTGCCTGAGCGAGTTTTGGGCAGGGACGGTGCCCACTGGATCTTGTCCGGGGACGCTATCGGACCTATCTCTTTTCTGACCCATTGCACCAGTTCCTTGCGCAGCTCCTCCGACGGCTCTTCACCTTCCATGAGTGTCACGTAGGCATAGATGCCCTGCCCTTTGACGTCATGCGGAAAACCCACCACCGCAGCTTCCGCAACTTTTTCGTGAGCCACCAGTGCGGACTCGACTTCGGCGGTGCCCATGCGGTGACCTGATACGTTGATGACATCATCAACCCGCCCCGTTATCCAGTAATAACCATCCGCGTCGCGACGACACCCATCGCCGGTGAAGTAGTACCCCTTGAAGGTTTCGAAGTATGTCGAGACGAAGCGTTCATGATCCCCGTACACGGTTCTCATCTGACCGGGCCAGCTGTCCTGGATACACAGGACACCTTCGGCCTCCACACTGGTTTGTTCATTGCCTTCCGCATCCAGAATCACTGGCTGCACACCGAAGAAAGGCTTGGTGGCGGAGCCCGGCTTGGTGGCCGTGGCACCGGGTAAGGGTGTGATCAGGATACCGCCAGTCTCTGTCTGCCACCACGTATCGACGATGGGACAGCGGCCCGCTCCAACCACCTCGTCGTACCATTTCCAGGCTTCTGGATTGATCGGTTCTCCAACTGATCCCAGCACACGCAGGGATGAAAGATCGCTGCCCTTCACATGTTGTTCTCCAGCACCCATCAATGCACGGATCGCAGTCGGAGCGGTATAAAAAATATTTACCTTGTGCTTTTCGCACACTTCCCAGAACCTGGCCGGGCTCGGGTAAGTGGGCACACCCTCGAACATCAGTGTCGTTGCACCATTTGCCAGAGGACCGTAGACAATATAGCTGTGCCCGGTCACCCACCCGACATCGGCAGTGCACCAGTAGATGTCCCCATCGTGATAGTCGAACACATATTCATGAGTCATGGATGCGTAGACAAGGTAGCCTCCCGTTGTATGAACAACGCCCTTGGGCATACCCGTTGAACCGGACGTGTAAAGGATGAACAGTGGATCTTCCGCGTTCATCGCCACCGGATCGCAATCTGCGGAGACAGCTTCGGTCTGCTCGTGATACCACACGTCAAGTCCCTCACGCATACTGATATCGCCGCCGGTATGCTGGACCACGACCATTTTCACTTCATGTTCCACTTTTGCCAGCGCCTTGTCCGCATTGGCCTTGAGCGGAACACCTCGCCCACCGCGTAAGCCCTGGTCGGCGGTGACCAGCAATTTGGCTGCTGAGCCGGTTATACGATCTGCCAGGGCATCGGCGCTGAATCCGCCGAAGACGATGGAGTGGACCGCGCCGATACGAGCGCACGCGAGCATCGCATAGGCGGCTTCCGGGATCATCGGCATGTACAGTATTACCCGATCACCCTTCTCGATGCCCATGGACTTGTACACATTCGCGAGTCGACAGACGTGCTCATGCAATTGCCTGTAAGTGATTTTCTTGTCGACAGACGGATCATCGCCTTCCCAGATGATGGCAACCTGGTCTCCACGAGTCTCGAGATGACGATCGATGCAGTTGGCACTGACATTCAGCTCGCCATCCTCGTACCATTTGATGGACACATGGGGATAGTCATAGGTGCTGTTCTTGACCTTGGTGTAAGGGGTCATCCAGTCCACTCGTTTGCCGTGCTCACCCCAGAATGCATCCGGATCTTTCACGGACTGCTCGTACATATCCCGGTAACGTGCCTCGTCGATCAATGCATTTGCGGCAAAATCAGCGGGAACTGCATGTAGCTCACTACTCATATCAATAGTCTCCATATCCAGTTCAGAGCGCTGATGACGAATGCCTCATCGATTGTCACGACGGTGTCACGACAAAGCAGATGTCAGGTCATCACCACAACGGTGAACAGTTTTCCCAACTCGTGTGACGCAGAATTGTAAATAATTCCGGTTAAATAACTGCCAGGAATTAACCTTCATGAAAACAAAGACTTATTTTTTGAGCGGAGAGTTTTGACACTGGAAGTCTCACTTTCAGACCCGATTGTTACCAAACGTAACACCTGAACAGTGATATATCGACGCCGTTCACACTACTACTGCGAATTCAATCTCGATACGCCGGCAATCAGGCTGGCCGAGGCATCGCAGGCCTGACAGCCAGGGATGGATCATCCTGTCCTTGAAATCTCGTGGTCCGGATAGCAAGGCAGCTATCATCCCGGCAGACACCGCACGGTATTGCCACACTCCCGCAAATATCAGCTACTGGTTCAGTCTCTGGACGATCTGGAATTAATTCTTGAAGTTCTGCTGAGCCTCGGGCTATTGTCTCTTCCACAGAATTGCCACCCGTGGGCGACGCCAGGTGATGAGGACTTTCCAGCCGGTTGAAGACAGTCGTTACCTGACAAACAGTCATCGCAGGATCGATCCGGCGCGACGACCTGTGACCGTTGGTGAGTGCCTGCCGGATGGCACACCCAACCTGTCCGATCGCATCGAGATCGGACCGACTGATCTTGCCTTCAGGGAATGGGAGGCTCTGGGACTGACACCGCCAGACCTGCAGAGCCTGCGCGAATATCGGCTGTCACGGCTGGTTGGGGAGCTTGTCGCGCGAGACCTGGCCGGTCTGCTGATGTTTGACCCGCTCAACATCCGCTACGCAACCGATAGTACCAATATGCAATTGTGGTCCACTCACAATCCATGCCGGGCATGTTTCGTGTCAGCCAGCGGGTACATGGTCCTGTGGGATTTTCATGCCTGTGAACACTTGAGTGCGCACCTGCCATTGGTACGTGAAGTGCGCCATGGAGCATCTTTCTTCTATTTCGAATCCGGTGATCGATGCGCTGAACATGCCGCCCGATTTGCCGGGACCGTGAGCGACCTGATGCAGGCGCATGCGGGAATCAACAGGCGGCTCGCAGTCGATCGTATGGAATTTGTGGGCATAGCGGCGCTGCAGGCGCTGGGTATCGTCGTTCACAATGGGCAGGAAGTGACCGAGCATGCGCGGAAGATAAAGAACGATAATGAACTGCTCGCCATGCGCTGCGCCATTTCCAGTTGCGAAGCCGCCATGGGCGAAATGCATGACCTGCTGCAACCGGGACGAAGTGAAGTCGAGCTGTGGGCCGAGTTGCAACGGGGCAATTACATCCGCGGTGGCGAATGGATAGAGACGCGCATTCTGAACTCCGGTCAGAGGACAAATCCATGGTTCCAGGAAGCGGGACCGCGTACCCTGCTTGAGGGCGACATACTGGCGTTTGACACCGACATGATCGGCACCTACGGTTACTGTGCAGATCTTTCCCGCACCTGGAAAGTCGGCGACGGTGCGCCCGATGCGTATGAGAAAACCCTGTATGCCCATGCATACGAACACATTCAGCATAACCTGTCGCTGCTGAAACCCGGTGCTGGATTCAGGGAACTGACTGAAAAATCACACCGCCTGGACAAAGCCTATCGGCACCAGCGCTACGGTGTCGTTTTTCACGGCGTTGGACTCTGTGATGAGTATCCATCCATACGCTATCCGGAGGACTATGCAGAGAGCGGCTATGACGGAGTGCTCGAACCGGGACAATGTCTTTGCGTGGAAGTCTACGTGGGTGAAGTGGGCGGCCGTTGTGGAATAAAGCTTGAGGACCAGGTGGTCATCACCGACCACGGTTACGAACGGCTGAGCCTCTATCCCTATGAACGGCGTTTCCTGGAGTGAACCAAAACCGGAGCCGCATGATCGCTGATACACCAGTTCCTGGAGACACCCTGTCCGGCAAAATCGCCGATTTCGTCGTCAACACACGATTCAGTGATTTGCCCGACAAACTCGTCAGTGAACTGATCACTGTGATGCAATTGTCAGTGCTGGACTGGTGTACGGTGTCACTGGCAGGCACGGATGAGCCTGTCAGTCGAATCGTGCGTCAAATGCTGTTGACGGAAGGCGGTCACGAACAGTCACTCGTCATAGGGGAAACGCGACGGCTGCCGATGCGTGCAGCCGCTCTGGCCAACGGTACGACATCGCATGCGCTGGACTATGACGATACGCACTTCCTGCATGTCGGACATACCAGCGTGGTCATATTGTCCGCAGCGATGGCTGCTGGCCAGGCTGGCAACGTGTCCATGCGCGGCCTGCTCGAGGCATCCATCATCGGGACAGAGGTGGCGTGTTACACAGGTCACTGGCTCGGACGATCGCATTACGAAGCAGGCTTCCACCAGAGCGCAACTGCAGGTACGTTTGGAGCTGTAGCTGCGACGGCCCGACTGCTGCAACTTGATGCCGAACAGACGCAGCACGCTCTGGGACTGGCCACTACCCGTGCATCAGGATTGACCAGCCAGTTCGGTACCATGGGAAAGCCCTTCAACGCCGGGATGGCTGCGGCCAATGGAATAGAGGCAACGTTGCTGGCCGCTATGGGTTTCGTGTCCAGGCCTGACGCTTTGGAGTGTCCCCAGGGCTTCGCAACAAGTCATCATGGACAGGTGACGATGGCCACGGACGCGAAGACGGACCCAGGCTCGCTTTCGCAGGGTAATCCCATGGCCAAATTGGGAAAAGACTTTGTCTCCGTCGAGGTGAAACACAAGTTTCACGCATGTTGTCATGGTCTGCATGCCTGCATCGAAGCGCTGATCGAGCTCAGGGACGAACATGCGATTCTCAGCGATGACATCCGGGCCATACGGATATTGACCAATCCACGCTGGATGCAAGTATGTAATCAGTTGGCGCCGAGGACGGGCCTGGAAGCCAAGTTCAGCTACCGTTTCGTCAGCGCCATCGTGTTCTCGGAGCTGGATACCGCAGCACTGACGACCTACACGGATGCCAATTGCCATGATCCTGAACTGCAGTTGGTCAAGGAGAGAACTCACGTCGCCGCCGACGCCAAATTGAGCGACACAGCAGCCCGGGTGACTGTCATGATGAACGATGGTCGTGAATTGTCCGCCACGCATGATATTGCGGCACCCCTGGACATCGCAACGCGCCAGGTGAAAGTGCTCAGGAAATCAGCCATCCTGCTGGGTGAGACCACGAGTCAGTCATTGTGGTCAACGATCGTTATGCAGGGAGGGCAGGACCTGTCGAGTCTGCTGGACGCCATTGCCAAGGCTAGAGAAACATGCAACTAAGATACTTCACCGACGCCTCGATGCGATGCGGTCGCCCCAATATAGCGCCTCGATTTCCATGATGCAGGGCAATGAGTACCGACGCCAGAGCCGCCTGGTCAGTCAGAGAGGATCGATCATCAGTACTACGGCAGTAGCCATCCAGGAGATCGCCGAGACACTTGCTGCCGTGAAAATACAGATAGGAACCCAGATCCCATTCCCGACGACCCACAAATGCGTCGTTGAAGTCCAGTAAGGCGGTCAGACTGTCAGCGGATACAAGCAATTGTCCTTCGTGAAGATCGCTATGGTTAATGGCAGGCTTGCTTCCCTGCTCGAAGCTCAATAAATCCGACTCCATGCGATGTATCTTTGGCTTCAGTGACGGCAGGGCTCGTACTGTCGGGTGGTCGTCCAGCGATTCGAACGTAAAGGGCCATGGTGCCTCATATCGCATCTGCAAGCCGACTTCGGCACTTTGGGCGCTGCCTGTCAATTTGTCTGTCGAATTTTCAAGTCGACCGTATCCGGATACGGGAATGTCATGCATGACTTGCAGCACGGTGCCCAGCTGCTGCGAAACCTGTTGTGGGTGCCCAGATGCTGCTCGCCCAATGCCTTGGCTATGCAAACTGCCAGCATCTCAGCTTGTCTGACCTGTTCACTCATTGAGGTTAAGTGAGGTGATGGTTAACCCGGGTTAAGCACTGCCATCGAGGTATGATTTACGCATCTCGCCAGGAAACTTTTCAATGGCATATCGCAGCATGGTTCTCGGCATATCCCGATAATTTTTCTTCAGGAACTTCTCCTCCACGCTGAAGTCACGATTGCCGACTTCACGAAGCATCCAGCCCACAGCTTTATGAATAAGATCCTCTCCATCATTCAGCAACAAGGCTGAAATCTTGAGGGTGTCAGCAAAATCGTCTTTTTTGATGAAATGCAAGGTCGAGATTATCGCAATTCGCCGCTCCCACAAGCTGGTGGATTCTGCAAGTGCATAGAGAAGACGACGGCTGTTGCCTTCCAGGTACACACCGACAATCCCGGGCGCTGAACAATCCACCAGATCCCAGTTGTTGATATACCGGGTATTGTCCAGATAGAATTCGTAGATAGCCTTTCGCTGTACGGCATCACGTTTGCTGAATTGCCGTACCAGCAGCATCAGAGCGAAATGCCGCTCCTCGTGGAAGTTGGACTTCAGTAACCTGCCAATTTCGATGAGCGATAGTTCGCCATATTGCGTTACCTGCGCTCGGAGAATCGGCACGCGAATTCCCAGGAATCTGTCACCTTCTCCATAGTCCCCCTTGCCGGTTTTGAAGAAACGCTGGGATTTCTCCGCAACCTCCGGATCGGCAAGCGACCTCAAGTGGTTCTGGATGACCTTTGCCTTCATACCATTGGCGCACTGGCTTGAAGGACTCATGACACTGAAGACCCTGTATTCAACGCCACTTTCATAGCAGAATCGTTTATCGCAGGTTTGTTCTCAGTGTATTTCGCCGGGGAGCGCAATGCCAGCCGTTTTTACGAACCGGCGACATTCTCTGCAGTCAAAGGTATGCGGGGAAACCGGGTGAATTCACGAAGAACCCTGGCTAGACGATACCTCCACCGGCACCCGACACCATCGGACGCAGCTGGCCTACACGTTGTCGATACCGCGAATCGCGGAACACCTGAACCGGATCCATGGCTCCTCCTGCATTCACACGGGCCTGTTGCAGAATGGGCTCGACATCCGTTCTGTAAGCACGCTTCAATACCTGATTCGCCATCAGCGCATCATTGTCTTCCTGGCATGCAGCCAGCGCAGGGCGATCGACCAGGTGCGCCTGTATATACGCGCGCTGAACCTCCATGGCGCTGGTCATGAGGCTCTCTATGGGATCCGTGACATTGTGTGACTGATCCAGCATGTAAGCCGGTTTGAACTTCTCTGTCTGACGCAGTTCCAGATCGACCAGCTCGTTGAACACCAGGAACAGGCGAAACGGATCTATTGCACCGGCATCCAGATCATCATCGCCGTACTTGGAGTCGTTGAAATGAAACCCTCCCAACTTGCCGAAGCGCGCAAGTCTCGCAACGATCATCTCGATATTCACGTTTGGGGCATGATGCCCCAGATCCACCAGGCAGGAGGCCTGTGGCCCTAGTTCCTGCGCAATCAGGTAGTTGGTCCCCCAGTCCTGTACGACGGTCGAGTAAAACGCGGGCTCGTACATCTTGTGCTCGGTGAACAGCTGCCAGTTCTCGGGCAATGCCGCGTATATCTGCTTCATGGCATCCAGGTATCGATCGAACTGCGCGCTCATATGCGACTGCCCCGGAAAATTCGATCCATCGCCTACCCAGACGGTCAACCCCGAGGAGCCAATCGCCTTGCCGATCTCGATACAGCGAATATTATGTTCCACTGCCTGTTCGCGCGTCGCGGCGTCGGTATGCGACAGCGATCCGAACTTGTAGGAGCGCTCCTGGTCAGCCTGATCCTGAAAGGTATTGCTGTTCATGGCATCAAAGGACAGGCCCAGCGCCGCTGCCCTTTCACGCAGCGCCTGAGGATCTTCATGGTCCCAGGGAATGTGCAGCGAGACACTGGGAGTAGCACGTGATAGCTGCTGAATGATCGCGCAGTCATCCAGCTTGTCGAAAACATTCCGCGGCTCTCCAACTCCTGGAAACCTGGCGAAGCGGGTTCCACCAGTGCCGACGCCCCAGGAAGGTATGGCGACGCCGAACGCCTGCGCACGTCTTGTCAGCAAGTCTATATCCTGCCCGTTGCGCAACAGCTTTTCACCCAGTGCATCATAGTCGGCACGCAGCACAGGATCAGCTGCCTGGTTGCTGCTGGCTATCAACGCTTCATCTATCGTTTCGGACATGGCTGCCTGACTCTCAGCGGGTGAAGGACTGGACATTACCAGCGTCCACGTTGATGATGTTTCCGGTCGATTTCGCCGAGGTATCGCTGACCAGAAAACAGGTTGCTTCAGCGATATCCTCAGGCAGGACGACCCGCTTCAGCAGCGAGCGTTTTCGGTAATGCTCCTGCAATGCTGCGGAATCCTTGCCATACGCATCCGCACGCTGCTGCAGCCAATCACCAGACCAGATCTTGGAGCCCTGTAGTACTGCGTCGGGATTGACCACATTGACGCGTATACCTCTCTCGGCACCCTCCAGAGCCAGGCACCTGGCCAGGTGTACCTCGGCGGCCTTGGCCGTGCAGTAGGCCGCAGCGCCGGGTGAGGCTGCCAGAGCGTTCTTGGAAGCAATGAACACGACGGCTCCGCCAAGTGCCTGGCGATCGAAGAGCCTGAACGCCTGTCGGGCCACCAGGAAGTAGCCGGTGGACAGGATGTCCATGTTGCGGTTCCACAATTCCAGACTGGTGTCCTCGATGGGGGCTGATGAGGCAATTCCTGCATTGGAGACGAGAATGTCCAGTCCGCCGAATTCTCTGGCCACCTCCTTGTAGGAGGATTGCACCAGGGCTTCATCGGTGACATCCATCAAAACCTTTCGTATGACATCCGGACCATGTTGATCACACAATCGCCGGTAAGTGGAGTCGAGCAATTCTTCGTCGATATCGGCCAGTACGACACAGGCACCCTCACTCAACAGGCGCTGAGCCGTTGCCGAGCCGATTCCACCTGCCCCACCCGTTACCAGCGCAATACGCCCGGCCAGACTCCTGGGCCTGGGCATGCGTTGCAGCTTGGCTTCCTCGAGTAACCAGTACTCGATGTCGAACGCTTCCTGCTCAGGAAGGCCGCAGTAGGTCGACACGGATGAGGCTCCACGCATGACATTGATGGCATTGATATAGAATTCCGCCGAGATCCGGGCCGTGGCCTTGTCCCTGGCAAACGTGATCATACCCACGCCAGGCACCAGGTAGACCACTGCATTCGGATCACGCATCGCCGGGCTGTCGGTGTGCTTGCAGCGCTCGTAATAGGCCACGTAGTCGTCACGATAGCTACTGACTGCCCCTGGCAATGATGCAAGCATGCCACCCACATCATTGACGTCAGGACTGAACGGTACGATCAGTGGGCGGATCTTGGTACGCAGGAAATGATCCGGACAACTGGTACCAAGTGCCGCCAGTGCCTGTAGATCCTTACTGCAAACAAACTGCAATACTTCGTCACTGTCGTCGAAATGCCCGACTTTGTATTCATCCCTGCTGATCAGACCCCGGATTTCGGGCATCAGTCGTGCAGCGATTTCCGCGCGTTCTTCAGTGCCCAGCGACTGGCAGGCGGGTCCGCCAAACTCGCTCTCGGACTGCGACCGTTCATCCAGCCACGCGATAGCCTTGTTGATTATTTCCAGGGTGGTCAGGTAACACGCTTCGGCGGACTCCGCCCACGTAAACAGTCCGTGACCACCGAGGATGACACCGCGTGCATCGGGGTTTTCGACACAGAAACCGGCCAGCCACACACCCAGTTCGTAGCCCGGACGTTTCCACGGTAACCAGCCGATGTCATCGCCGAATATCTCCTGCGTCAGTGCCCGACTGTCAGCCGCCGCGGCAATGGCGATGATTGCATCCGGATGCATGTGATCGACATGCCGATACGGCACATAGGCATGCAGAGGTGTGTCGATGGACGATGCACGAGGGTTCAGATTGAAGGTACAGTGTGGCAGATAGGCCACCATCTCATCTTCGAACTCTTCACCGCGATACAGAGACTTCAGCGATTCCAGCTTATCCTGGTACAAGGTAGCAAAACCGTCCCGCTTCATCGTTGCAACATCCCCACCTGAGCCTTTGACCCATAGCACCTGGACCTCCTTGCCTGTCAACGGATCCGGCATCATGACCTTGGCGGATGTGTTGCCACCGCCATAATTGGTAATGCGCTTGTCGGCACCCAGTAGATTGGAGCGGTACAGCAGCCGACCCGGCTCGTCCAGCGCTGCCGCATGCTCAGTGTCCCACTGACTCTGCAATAATGCGGTCGTGTGCCGAGTGCTCATCACTGCCCTTCCACCGTAGAAACGATGTGCAAGAATTACGCGATTGACGATCGTTGTCAATCATTTTTGATCGTAATAGAATTAATTTGACGGTATTTGATTGAAAATGATTGACTCTTCTGCGACGCTGCGTATTATCTGTTGTGAACGGAGATCAGCATGCACGAACGCGAACGACGCAAGATCATTCTTTCTGCCATTCAGGAAAAACCTGTCGCAACCGTCGCCGAACTGGTGGAACTGACCGATTCCTCAGAGGCGACCATTCGACGGGACATCGCCTCCCTGCACATGGCCAAGGCGCTCAGACGGGTTCGCGGGGGTGCCGAAGCCCTGCATCCACCGGCCAGCGCCCCGCTGGCCGGGCGACCCTTCAGCGTCAACCAGGGCCTGCACGTAGTGGAGAAACGGGCCATCGCCCGCGAAGCCGTGGCACTGTGCAGCGACGGCGATGATGTGATCATCAATGGTGGCACCACCACCTACCAGATGGTTCACCTGCTCACAACCCGGCGTCTGCAGATCTTCACCAACTCGTTCCCGATAGCCGAACACCTGCTGAAACACTCCAAGAATCAGCTGACGCTCCCGGGTGGCACGCTGTACAGGGAACAGAACATCATTCTCTGCCCATTCGAGAACGATGTAACCGGAAACTTCTGTGCAAGACGCATGTTCATGGGCGCTCACAGCGTGGGGCGTCTCGGATTGATGGAATCGGATCCGCTGGTCATACAGAGCGAACAGAAATTGATGAAGCAGGCCGACGAACTCGTCGTACTGGCAGATTCCTCCAAATTCAAGCGTAGATCATCGCTGCTTATCTGCTCGCTGGACAGGATCGATGTACTTGTCACCGATGAACGAATCGACGATGCATCGGTGAACATGCTGGAACGACATGACATCAGAGTGGTGGTGGCTACCCTGAAGTCCTCATCACAGACTCTCTGTGTCGATGAGGCAACCCTACCTTCGGCAACCGGATGAACACCTGTGCATCATGATTGCCATTGGCGACATGCCCACCTGCCCGGCGGGCGGGTATGTCAACAAAGAAGCAGTATCTGATAACCACTTGAAAAGGGATTGAATGACTATGATAAAGCACTTCACCAGATTTTTACTGGGCACGACCATCGCTACCGGCCTTGTATTATCACCAGCGCATGCGCAGGACATGCGGATTGCGCTGGTCGTCAAGGCGCTGGGCATCGGATTTTTCGAGGCTGCCGCAAAAGGTGCCGAGGAGGCCGCCGCTGAGCTCGGCGGTGTCGAGATAATCTACACTGGACCCACGGACACGACCGCAGAGGGCCAGATAGAGGTCATCAATTCCCTGATCGCACAGAAAGTGGATGCGATTGCCGTGTCAGCCAATGACCAGGATGCGCTGGTGCCAGCATTGAAGAAAGCCATGGATCGCGGCATCACCGTGATTTCCTGGGATTCGGGTGTTGCTCCCGAGGGGCGTCAGATGCACCTGAATCCGTCCTCCAATCCGCTGATCGGCAATATGATCATAAAAATGGCGGCGGACAACCTGCCCGATGGTGGCAAGGTAGCTGTGCTGTCCGCCTCGGCAACGGCAACCAACCAGAATATCTGGATCGAGGAGATGAACAAGGTTGTCGGTAACTACCCCGGCATCGAAGTCGTTGCGACCGTCTATGGTGATGACCTGTCCGACAAGAGCTATCGGGAAGCACAAGGCCTCATGTCATCACACCCGGACCTGAAAGCCATCATTGCACCCACCTCGGTGGGAATAGTGGCAGCAGCCCAGGCTGTTTCCGATGCAGGCAAGGCCGGAGAGATAAACGTCACAGGGCTTGGCTTGCCTTCGGAGATGGCCGCGCACGTGGACTCCGGTGCATCCAGGTCATTCGCCATATGGAATCCCATCGACCTGGGTTATGCCGCCACCATGATTGCCTACAACCTGGCCAAGGGTGAAGCGAGCGCTGAGCCCGGCGGCGCAATCGGCATGGGACGTCTTGGGAGCGTCACACTGGACGAAAATCGCGAAGGTGCGATGGCGGATCCGTTCGTCTATGACGCATCCAACATCAACGACTTCAAGGATATCTTCTAGTTCCTGGCAAGTCATGAAACACCAGATCCTTTTACCGGCAGGCCAGCCACCTGAAAGGATCTGGTGATGTCATGACAAATCCTGTACCGCCGAGAATCATCTCTTGAACCCACCTCGATCAGCACACGGACTGACACAGGCCCGGCCGCCTGCACTGCAGAATGATCAGCCAGTGCTGCGGATGAGTGGTGTCACCAAGATATTCCCTGGTGTCAAGGCATTGTCCGATGTCTCTCTGGAGTTGTATGCAGGCCAGGTCACTGCGCTGGTCGGAGAAAACGGTGCCGGCAAATCCACCGTGGTCAAGATACTGACCGGTATCCATCAACCTGATGCAGGCACGCTGGTTCTGGATGAGCAGGCACGGACGCTGGCCACCCCCCACGATGCCGCGGACGCCGGTATCACGGCCATTCACCAGGAGACCGTACTTTTCGACGAATTGTCCGTTGCCGAGAACATTTATATCGGGCATGCACCGCGCGGGCGCCTCGGCCTGGTGGACTGGGAGCAGTTGTATAGACTCTCTGATGAACTGTTACAGCGTATGGGAGCCTCATTCGACGCAAGGGTGAAACTGCGTGACCTGGGTATCGCCAACAAGCACCTGGTCGCCATTGCGCGAGCCTTGTCCATCGATGCGCGCGTGGTCGTCATGGATGAGCCCACGGCCGCCCTGTCGCACAAGGAAATTGAAGAGCTGTACCTGCTGGTAGAACGGCTGCGTGACGATGGTAAAGCCATACTCTTCATCAGCCACAAATTCGACGAGATTTTTCGTATCGCCGATCGCTATACCGTGTTCCGTGACGGGGAAATGGCCGGCAGTGGCCTGATCAGTGAAACCGATCCGGACGCGCTGGTGGCGATGATGGTGGGACGCTCAGTGGAGAGTGTGTTCCCACCGCAAACCAGTTCGCCGGGTGAAGTGATCATGCGCGTCAAGGGGTATTCCCACCCGACCGAATTCGATGACATCAGTTTCGAGTTGCGTCGTGGGGAGATACTTGGATTCTATGGACTGGTGGGTGCAGGCCGCAGTGAATGCATGCAATCCCTGTTCGGCATTACCAGGCCAAGCACCGGCGTACTGGAAATCGACGGTGTCACACTGACCCCTTCAAGTCCTGCCGATGCCATCGCGCGCGGTCTGGTCTATGTACCGGAGGATCGAGGCAGGCAAGGCGCAATCACCGCACTGGGTATCGTCGACAATGTGGCCTTGCCATCGCTGCGTAAAACATCGAGCAGAGGCTTTGTGCAAGTAGCGGAAGAATTCGCACTGGCTCGCGAATACACGCAGCGCCTGGAACTCAGGGCTGCATCACTTGATCAGCATGTCGGTGAACTCTCCGGTGGAAATCAGCAGAAAGTGGTCATCGCCAAATGGCTGGCGACCAGACCACTGGTCATCATTCTCGATGAACCAACCAAAGGCATCGACATCGGTTCCAAAGCCGCAGTGCATGCGTTCATGCGTGAGCTCACTGCACAGGGTCTGGCGGTGATCATGGTGTCATCAGAGATCCCCGAAATTCTGGGCATGAGTGATCGCATCATCGTCATGCGCGAGGGCCGCCGGGTGGCGGAATTCACCCGCGAGCAGGCCTCACCCGAGCATCTGGTGCGCGCCGCAGCAGGTATCGGGGAAGCGGCATGAAATCACTTGCGCTGTCGCGCGATGCCTTGCTCGGGTATGCACTGGCTGCTATCGTCTTCGTGGTCTATCTGCGCTTTCCCGCCTTCGCATCACCCGCTTCCCTGCTGGGCGTATTCAACGATACGTCAATATTGCTGATTCTTGCGCTGGGCCAGATGATGGTCATCCTGACCCGCTGTATCGATCTGTCCATGGCCTCCAACCTGGCCCTGGTGGGCATGGCTTCAGCCATGGTGAACGCCAGTGCACCCGGGATACCGATTCCGTTGCTGATTCTCATGGCCATACTGGCAGGTGCTGCGCTCGGCAGCATCAATGGCCTGCTGGTATGGAAACTCGACATCCCGCCTATCGTCGTCACCCTGGGCACCCTGACCATCTTCCGCGGCATCATTTTCCTGATATCGGATGGACAGTGGGTGAATGCGCATGAGATGAGCGACACCTTCAAGAGCCTGCCGCGTTCTTTTTTCCTCGGACTTTCCCTGCTCTCCTGGTGCGCCATTGCAGTCATCGGTATCGTTGCGCTCATCATCAATCTCACCGCAACCGGTCGCGCGTTTTATGCGGTTGGCGGCAACCCGAATGCTGCCGTTTACACCGGAATAGATGTCGGTCGAACGCGTTTCAAGGCGTTCGTCCTGGCAGGCGCTCTGGCAGGGCTGGCCGGTTATCTGTGGGTATCCCGCTACGCGGTAGCCTATGTGGACGTTGCCGGTGGTTTTGAACTGGATGTCGTAGCCGCCTGTGTCATCGGTGGCATCAGCATCGCCGGTGGCATGGGTACCGTGACCGGAGCTGTCCTGGGTGCGCTGTTCCTTGGCGTCATCAAGAATGCGCTGCCGGTCGTGGACATTTCCCCGTTCTGGCAACAGGCCATATCCGGCAGTGCCATCATCATCGCGGTAACACTCAATGCCCGGACTGAAAGGCGGCCCGGACGAATCATTCTCAAACAGGCAGAGAAATTGTGACCAATCCATCCACAGACGGTTTGGACGACGGGCAGCGGATGGGACACGCGGCGCAGGGCGCGGCGCCGGGGAGTGTTCGCGTAATCCCTGATCGCATGCGCAGTCGCTTCAAGCGGATCGTCGGTAGTTGGGAAGCACTGCTTCTGCTGGTCGGCCTGATGATCTTCTTACTCAATGCGCAGGCGTCACCCTACTTTCTGGATCCCTGGAACCTCTCTGATGCCACCTTCAACTTTACCGAAAAAGCCATGATTGCGTTCGCCATGGCACTGGTCATCATTTCCGGTGAAATCGATCTGTCCGTAGCGTCCATCATCGCCCTGGTATCCACCTCTATGGGCTTTGCGGTGCAACTGGGTGCCGACACACCTGTCCTGATAGCCGTCGCTCTGGTGATCGGAATGTTGTGCGGCGCGTTCAACGGTGTGCTGGTTGCACTGCTCGGCCTGCCCTCCATCGTGGTCACGATCGGTACCCTGTCATTGTTCCGCGGTATTGCCTATATCATCCTGGGGGATAAGGCTTACGCGGGATACCCGGCCTCATTTGCCTGGTTCGGACAGGGTTACGTATGGTGGGTGATTACCGTCGAACTGGTGCTGTTCATGATCATTGCCCTGTTCTTTTATATCCTTCTGCATCGCACCAGCTTCGGACGCGCCGTGTTTGCTATCGGGAACAATCCGACCGCCGCCCTGTTCTCCGGCATACGTGTTCCACGTGTCAAGTTCATACTGTTCGTCCTGACCGGTCTCCTGTCGGCGATTGCCGCCATCTGCCTGACATCGCGACTCGGATCCACACGCCCCTCCATTGCCGTGGGATGGGAACTGGAAATCGTCACGATGGTGGTTCTTGGCGGGGTCAACATCCTGGGCGGCTCAGGCACCATTGCCGGCGTGCTGATAGCCGCACTGGTCATGGGCATGGTGACGTTCGGCCTCGGGCTCCTGAACGTACCCGGGATCGTCATGTCGATCTTCGTCGGGTTGCTGTTGATTGGTGTCATTGCCCTGCCCATCGTGTTCAGGCGGCTGGGCAACAGGCGCAAGGCCGTGGTTCCAGGCTAGGCTGATGAACGGGCATGTTGCCGTCATCGACCTTGGCAAGACCAATTCCAAGGTGGCACTGGTGGATACGCGGGCGGCCACCGAACTGGAGGTGATCACTACACCGGCGGCCACCAGCGAGGATGGACTCTATCCCCACCTGGATGATCGGATCATCGAGGAATTCGTCATCAACTCCCTCCGGGAACTGGCGAGACTCGAGGACATCAACGCCGTTACCGTGACCACGCACGGGGCCACGGCAGCTCTGATCGACAGCGGTGGCCAACTGGCCTTGCCTGTTCTCGACTATGAGTTCGACGGACCAGACGCGCTCGCTGACGAATACGAGGCCATTCGGCCTCCCTACTCCGAAACCGGATCACCACGGCTGCCCAACGGTCTGAACATCGGAGCCCAGTTGTTCTGGCAGGCATCGACGCAGCCGGCGGCATTTGCCCGTACGGACTGTATCCTGACGTGGCCTCAATACTGGATTCATCGCCTGTCCGGCATACGCTGCAACGACGTCTCCTCACTGGGGGCGCATACGGATCTGTACGCCCCGCACCAGAGGCGATTCTCCACACTGATAGAGCGCATGCACTGGACCAGCCTGATGCCTCCCAATGTACCCTCGGGCCAGGCCCTGGGAACTCTCACGGCTGAGTTCTGCAGGCGCACTGGACTGGAACCCGGGACTGCAGTTCACACCGGTATTCACGATTCCAACGCATCGCTGGTTCCACATCTACTGTCGGGCCAGACGTGCTTCAGTGTGGTCTCTACTGGAACCTGGATCATCTGCATGAACATCGGCGGTGAAAACGTGGCGTTGAGTGAGAAACGCGATTGTCTGTACAACGTCAATGCCTACGGGGACCCGGTGGCCTCCTCCCGATTCATGGGAGGTCGGGAACGACAATTGATCATCGATCAGGAAGTGCATCGCTTCGAATCGAACCCCGGTACGCAGGCAGCCGCCTATGGTGCGTTGTTGCGAACGGAAATCGACGACACGGCGATGATCATGCCCACAGCGGTACAGAAGACAGGCCCGTACCCGGACGCGGAATTTACCTGGCTCAAGTCAGCCAGGACAACAGATCCCGCACAGCGTTACTGCTGCATCTCACTGTACCTTGCACTGATGAGCGCTGAATGCCTGTCACTGATTGGAGCGCAGGGCCCCATTCATGTTGAAGGCCCCCTTGCGCACGATGCGGTGTTCACACGCATGCTGCGAGCCGTTTGCGGAAGACCCGTACTGGTCAGTACGAGCATGACCGGGACCAGCGTGGGTGCTGCGATGCTCATCGCACGGCCTGATCACATGCCGGCTGGGCATGATGTGGTCATAGACGATGTAGAGCAGCGATGGTTGCGTGACTACGCGCAGCGCTGGCAGGCGGCCGTGTACGCCACCCGGTAGATCATCCACGCAACACTACCCAACGGGCAATTTTCCGGCATCAGCCCGAATTCCATCCAGTGCCGGTTTGCCGACTACCTCATGCCAGATGAAATACGCGTTCCATCGGCTCTACCACCGGTTCATCATTTGCACCGGTCACCATGATATCCGCCATGTGGTTCCACCAGCGTTGCATGATCGCCTGCTGTGCCAGGGTGTCCATCGAATGGGCCGCACTTCTTTTCAGCACGGCAAACAATCCGCCGGATTCCTCATGAAAGAATATGGAGTAGTCCGAAATACCTGACTCTTTCAGCAGGGCGATCAGCTCTGGCCAGATTTCATCATGACGTTTCCTGTATTCGGCAAGCTGGCCAGGGTTGAGTTGCATCCTGAATGCAATTTGCTCCACGTGGCTCTCCCGGAAATTATCCTCGATCAGGTTTATACACATCCAATGTACCTTGCAAGCGGTGGTGCTGTCGATACATTGACCTCCCGATCGCGTGCTTCCGGGGCTGTTGCCACGCTCATCCGTGGACCAAGTCGCCTACCGCCATGTGGCGCAATCATCCCTCCCTGCTGTGGGTTAGAGTACGCTCTGCGCTCGATTGTTGCTGTTCCTACCATCCCGAGGAGAACCACACCGTGAAAATGACTACCGAAGAGGCCTTCATCAAGGTCCTGCAGATGCATGGCATCGACAACGCGTTCGGCATTATCGGCTCCGCCATGATGCCCATTTCAGATCTGTTCCCCGCGGCTGGCATCACCTTCTGGGATTGTGCGCATGAATGCAATGCCGGCATGAGTGCTGACGGCTACACGCGTGCCACTGGCAAGATGTCCATGGCCATTGCGCAGAACGGTCCGGGTATTACCAATTTTGTGACACCGATCAAGACTGCCTACTGGAATCACACGCCGATGCTGCTGGTGACTCCCCAGGCGGCCAACAAGAGCATCGGCCAGGGTGGCTTTCAGGAAATCAAGCAGATGGCCCTGTTTCAGGACATGGTTGCCTACCAGGAGGAGGTCCGGGATCCGACCCGCATAGCCGAAGTGCTCAATCGGGTCATCGAGCAGGCGTGGCGGCTGTGTGGTCCTGCCCAGATCAATGTGCCCCGTGACTACTGGACTCGGGTCATCGACATCGAATTACCGCAGCTGGTCCGGCTGGAGCGACCGCGAGGGGGAGCGGCGGCCATCGACAAGGCAGCTGCACTGCTGTCCCAGGCGGAATTCCCGGTCATTCTGAATGGTGCCGGAGTCGTCATTGGCGGAGCTATCGATACGTCACGGCTACTGGCTGAAAAGCTGGATGCACCGGTGTGTTGCAACTATCAGCACAATGATGCATTCCCCGGATCCCATGAACTGGCCATGGGTCCATTGGGTTACAACGGATCCAAAGCTGCGATGGAGATCATTGCCAAGGCAGATGTGGTGCTCGCACTGGGCACCCGCCTGAATCCATTTTCCACACTGCCGGGGTATGGCATGAATTACTGGCCGGACCAGGCCAGGTTGATCCAGGTAGATATCAACGCCGACCGTATCGGACTGACCAAGCGAGTCGAGGTGGCCATCCAGGGTGACGCCAGGGCAGTCGCCGAGCAACTGCTGGCCAGGCTGTCGAGCACTGCCGGCGATGCAGGTCGGGAGGAACGCAAAGCGCTGATCAAGTTGACGAAGGATCGCTGGGCGCAGGAACTGGTGTCCATGGAACATGAGGAAGATACGGATCCGGGCATTACCTGGAACGAACGTGCACGCAAGCGCGAGCCTGATCGCATGTCCCCGCGTAATGCCTGGTTGGCCATACGCGATTCACTGCCCGATGAAGTCATCATCTCCAGTGATATCGGCAACAACTGCGCCATCGGCAATGCGTATCCGACATTCGAAAAAGGCAGGAAATATCTTGCTCCCGGGCTTTTCGGCCCCTGCGGTTATGGATTGCCCGCTATTCTGGGTGCCAAGATAGGCTGTCCCGATGTGCCGGTCGTGGGATTTGCCGGCGATGGTGCCTTTGGCATTTCCATGAATGAGATGACAGCCTGTGGCCGCAATGACTGGCCGCCGATTACGATGGTGATCTTCCGCAACTATCAGTGGGGTGCTGAAAAGCGTAATACCACCTTGTGGTATGACGACAACTTTGTCGGTACCGAGCTCAACCTGGGTGTGGAATACGCGAAGATTGCGGATGCCTGTGGCCTGAAGGGAGTCAAGGTATTTACCACAGATGAGTTGACCACGGCACTCACCACTGCTGTCAGGGAACAGATGAACGACGGCGTGACCACCTTTATCGAGGTTGTGTTGAATCAGGAACTCGGCGAGCCCTTTCGACGCGATGCCATGTCAGCACCTAACGAGGTAGCGGGCATCAACAGGGGAGACATGCGTCCGCAACAGATCGTCTGAGCTGAACCAGCCATGGATCTCGGGACGTGTCCGGAAAGCGGCCCTGCCAATCCGATCGGCCGGCTGGTTCCGCAACCCGGCACCTAGTGTGGCGCCGTGGCGCGACCAGCCAGCCGATCGCGGATGCATGCGATATGTGCAGGACTCACTTCGCAACAACCGCCGACGATAGTGGCACCCTGCTCCACCCAGTCCATGACGAAATCGGCATAAGCGGTTGGCCCCAGGTCGTTACGAGCCTCCAGGGAGCTGACCGTGCCGCCCGGCTGCAATGAATCGATGCTCGTGAAGCCGTTGGCATAGGCGCCTGCTGGACGCCCTGTCGCCTCGGCAAACATCGACCAGGATTGGCTGATGGTTTCCGGACGCGAACAATTGAGCAGAACCGCCTCCAGTGGCAGCTTGCGAAAAGCCGCCATTGCCCTGCTCAGCGGTTCGCCACTTCGCAGACATTCCGGATGCCTGTCGTCCAGGGTGATGGCCAGCCAGACCGGTTTGCCGGTCTCGATGGCAGCCGTAACAGCCAGTAGAGCCTCTGAAATCGAGCCCATCGTCTCGCACAGGAAAAGATCAACATAGCGGGCCTGCAGGTTACTCAGGGCACGATAGCTTTGCAGGGAGGTGCTCTCCTCCGGCGCCAGATCCGGCCGGTAGCTGGCAACCAGCGGAGGCAGGCACCCGGCCACCCTCACGCCAGTGGCAGCGCATGCCTCCCGTGCGCGAAGTGCGGTTTCGCACGCCGCTATCTGCAGTGTCTCGAACAGGTGCGCGCTTGCATGTCGTTGCAGCCTCTCCGGTGTGCTGGAATAGGCATTGATGGTAATGACATCCGCGCCCGCCTCGATGAAATCCACATGCAGCGACTCCACCAGTTGAGGTTGCTCGAGCATGATCGAGGCAGACCACAGAGGTGTCGGTTCTTGCCCGGAACGACGTATCAGTTCCTGTCCCATACCGCCATCAAGCAGTGTGATTCTGTTCATTTGAATGTTCCCGCATTGATATTGGTCAGACACGATGTCCTGTCCGATTCTATATGATGTAAGCCTTACAACGACCTTCGCCGGGGAGGCATATGAGACATCATCGATTCTTCAGGCAGCGTCGGACACGGCGTGCACAGTCGGAAGCGCAATGATCGAAGAGGCAACAGAGACTCAAGACACCGACGGATTCCGCGGGGAGATAGGCACCGATGAGGTGGTGAGAGCCCTGCTGGCCAGAGCCAGCGCCACGGTGGATGCCACCACGGCTACGGCAAGGCTGGCAGCGGTAGAAGCACGCCTGGCCATGAGTAGCGCGGTACTTTTTGTCGCTTTCATCGTGTTGCTGGCGGTCATGATACTCGTCACCTGGGGACTCATGCTGGCAACTGCGTTTGCCGCACTGGTGGCACTGGGAATGAGCGCACTGGCCTCACTGTCGACGCTCCTGTTGTTACAGCTGATCATTTGTAGCCTGCTGGTATTCACGCTATCCAGCCTGTCCAAAAACCTGTCTTTCCCGAGAACACGGCAAGCACTGAGCCGCTCAAGTACCCATCAATCCTAACCACAACAGAGTAACGACTATCATGCCAACCACAGTAACCAAGCCCGAACAAATGAAGAAAGTAGCCAACGACGCCATCGATACCGCGGAAGAAAAAGCCCATGAGACACTGGAAAGTGCACGTGGTGCTGCCAACAAAACGGTTGACAAGGTCCACCAGCTGGAAACGGAGATCAACGATTCCGTGACTGCGCTGTCCGGGACAGTCAGCCGCTATGTCAATGAAAAACCACTGCAGGCGGCTGGTATTGCATTCGCCGCAGGCGTGCTGACCACACTCATCCTGCGCAAACGATAGTGCCGGGGTAAGCGGTCCGGAACAAAAACCTATACGCCTTTCCCTGCCAATACGTTTCAGTGTGCAGGGACAAGGCGGACTGGCGAGCAGGGTTGAACCATGTTACTGAACCAACAGAAACGGGAAGTACAGCAAGCATGGCTGAATTACTGTCAGGCGCGTGACCGGCTGGATCACGATAGAGACATCTGCAACGTGGAATGTCGGCGGTATTTTTCACGGCCTGTGGCCTTGCTCTGGCCATTCGCCGCTGGTGTGATACTGACGCTGGTCCAACGCTCGACCCCGCAGGTGATCGAAGCGTCGAGCATGCTGCTGTCGGCCGCCCAGATCGCGCGCAAAGCCGTACCGCTGGCCAGGGAATATCTGCGATGACTGCAGCCAATAAACCGATCAGCGAGATGCAAGTGGAAAGGTACTGGACTCGTCGCCGGTCGCCGGCGGTGGATCAGGCATTTTCCGAGCATTCACGACAGCGTATCGTTAATATATTCACGAGGTTCTCAACGCACGATGAAGACGAAGTGACATCCGGCCTGGCAGATAGTCTGGACCGGCTGTCCGTGGAAATTGCCGGGCTCGCTGATGCAGATGGTGTGGGGACATCCGGACTGTTTTGCGAACTGCGCAGTTGCCAGCTTTCGATGATCGAACTCATGCTGCCGGGTGACCATGGCACGGGGACGGTCGAACCTGAACTGACTGATCATGAACGACTGTCCATGGTGAGTTGCATGATGTCGCAGACGGATGCACTGATCGACAGAATCGCCAGTCAACTGTCTGGTAGCGGGCAACAGGCGGCAAAGTCCGGCGACGGGCCGTCCGCCGGCAGGAAAACCCTGCAGCATGAAATCCGCACGCCACTTCAGGGCGCCCTGCTGACCTCCGAACTCGTTCTGGAAGATCTGGACCACGGCGAACCTGTGGCTCTGGAAGACATCCGCTCGATTCGCCAATCCCTGGAAACAGCGGTCAAGGTGCTCAACGAATTTGCCGGCCGGACAGGCTGACGGTTTACCCTGGTCAACCTGTCACTCTCTCCCTCGAAACCAGCCAGCCATCATTGCGTACACGTCAACACCGCAACTGACCGAAGGCTCGATACTGGGCCATCTGATCCGTTTGTCCATTCCGGCATCGATGGGTATGTTGTTCAATACGCTCTACAACCTGACGGACTTCTGGTTCGCCGGCAGGCTCTCGGCCGATGCGCTGGCAGGCGTCTCGATCGCTGGAAGCGTTTTCTTTCTCCTGCTTGCCGTCGGTATTGGTATCCAGGCTGGCGCCTCGGCGGTGATCGCACCCCTGGCAGGCAGTGGCGATCATTTGGCAGCGGCCGACTGGGCCGACCAGGTATTCGGTCTGGGAATTGTTTTCGCCGTTCTGGTGATGGGCCTGGGTCTGTTCGCTGCGCAACCACTGGTGCGCCTGGTCGGTGCAGAAGCTCACATAGAGCCACTGGCCATGCAGTACGTGATGGTTACCCTTTGGGGATCCATCTGGTTCTTTTTGAGCTTCGCGGCGGCAGGTGCGCTGATGGCATTCGGGGATACCCGGTCGAACAGAAACGCCCTGGCCATCGGATTTTTTGTGAATCTGGGTCTGAATCCGCTACTTACCTTTGGTCTGGGACTCGGTATACGTGGGCTGGCCATCACCACGGTGCTGATAAAGGCAGGATCCGCGATCTACCTGTTCTGGATTTTGTCTCGGGTACTCGGACGTTCGCTCAAGCCACGCTTTGATATCGTCAAATGGCTCGCTCTGTTGCGCCAGATACTGCCTGCCAGTTTCAACACAGTGACCATCATACTCGGCGGCTTCATCACCGTCGCCCTGGTCGGTCGATTCGGCAGTGATCATGTCGCCGGCTACTCGGTCGGACTCCGGCTCGAACAGGTGTTGCTGCTGCCGGCATTGGGGCTCAACCTGGCGGTCATGGCCATTGTCGGCCAGAATCTGGGAGTCGGACAGTACCTGCGAGTTCAGGAAACCTATCGGACCGGGCTGAAAGTCGGACTGGCGATGGCGGCGGTGGGCATACCGGTGATGGTCTACCTCTCCCCCGCAATGATGAGTTTCTTTACGCAGGATGCGGCCATCCAGGCTACCGGATCGGCCTATCTGCGAATCGATGCCGTGGCGTTTTATGCGTATGTGATTCTCTTTCTCAGTACGGCCGCCCTGCAGGCAATCAAACAGCCCATGTTTCCCATGCTGATGGGAATTGTCCGCCAGTTAGTCATTCCGGTCAGCGTCAACTACTGGCTGATCGTCAGCCTGGGATTTCCAATGATATCGATCTTCTACACGATCGTGACTGTGGTCGTCATGGCGGCCGTGGTGGCCCACTGGTACACGCACCGCCAACTCGCAGCCCTGAACCCTTCCGGTGACTCCCGGTAATACCCCTATTGTCGTTGCCAGGCGCGAATGTAGTCGATCTCAAAGGTGGCCGGCAGGGCACCCTCAGATGGACTGCCAATCCAGTCGCTACCCATCACCAGATGGGCAATGATGTTCATTGGCTCATCGGACACCCGCGGACCGCTGATGCGCCGCACTTCCTGCCCGTCGATATACCACACGACCAGTCCCGGCTCCCACAGAACACTGTACGTGTGAAAACCGCCACTGAGGTTTTCATGGGCGAGGGTCTCCATCGTGGGCGAAGAATGTTTTTCACCACTGTGTGAACGCGCACGATTGCTATCGTAATAATGATAGGTCTGGTAAGCCTTGTCAGGTCTGGACCCGATGTACTCAACGATGTCTATTTCAGGTTTGTTCTTGAAGTAATCCTGATTGAACAGGTAGAAGGTGGATAGCAAGCCCTGGCCTCCCGCCACTTTTGCACTCATCTCCACATAACCGTAGGTCATTTCGAAGTAGTCAGAGGTGGTGATCACGCCCGAGAGATAGGGATTACCGTTGGCTGCTGACAAGAGCTCCGGCGGCGTTCTGGTTCCCGTGATCTGCAACGTTTCGCCAGTAAACACGAATGGGTCATGTGCAGGAGGATTGGCACCAAAGACGTTGACGAAATACTGCATCTCTCCGTTGACAGTAGTATCCGGTCCCCAGGGAAGCGCCGTCTTCCAGCGAGTACGATCCAGTGCAGTGCCTTTGAACTCCTCAGAGAACACCTGGGCATATCCACTCAGGTCCGGCGGCGAGGAGCCCCCCTGTTGCAGGGTGAACAGCGCAGGCGCTGACGGTGCGGAGCGCATCCCCTGATTGTCCACAGCCACCACCGTGTAGCTATAGCTGGCTCCGGGTACCGGCTGCCGCCCGTCGCAGTCGGTATAGCGCGTGAAGTTGCAGTCGATGAAGGAGGTGCTCAGCCAGCTGCGAAGATCATGCTCATAGCCTGTATCACCGCGCACGGTTGCGATGCGGGTGCCATCGCGATAAATCTCGTAGGCCACCACCGATTGATCGTCAGTGGACGGTGTCCAGGTGAATTCCAGCCAGTTTTCGGCCGATAGAAGCAGCGTCAGCCCGCCAGGCGACGACGGTGGACCGGCAGGACGTGACGGATCCTTGGTGAACGGGCCTGACAACGAGACGGATTCCGTGACAGTCGGGCTATCGTCATCTCCACCTGAAAGATCGTTGCCAGCAGCCGAGGGAGTTGCCAGCTCGGTAAGCTCATCGGTGCCGGATGCGGGCGAGTCACCGGACTGCTGGCTGGTGAGCGTATCGGTGCCCGTGCCCTCACCTGCCGGATTCGCTGTCGAATCGGTCCCGGGTGAATTCGCAGGCAATGAATTTGTTTGGTCAGTCCCTGAGGGGTCGGTCGCTGGAAAATCTGCCTCTGGCGGTGGTGAGTCCTCGAGGCCAATGCCCGTTTCCAGTGTCTCGGAGTCTGCTGTAGAGGGTGGCGACGACGAATCGCTGCAAGCGGATACCAGCAGAACGCTGGCCAGGATTGAACCGGTCAGACCGGTTCGCTTGGAAATCATCATGATCAGGAGTGATACGTGCAAAAACTGTCGAGCGTGGATTCTGGTTATCTGCCACCCGAAGGTCAATGGCGGGTCGATTGCGAAGCAGACATCAAGGCGGATCCATTGCCGGACCGATCGGCAACGGACCCGCGGTTGGCACATGTCTGTGTGGCAATCAGACGAGCAATTGCTCCAGTGGATCATGTTCGGCGACGAAATGCCCGGGGAAGCGTTCGTTGAGCTGTGGCACATAGTCTGTTGCGAGCTGTGTCCGCCTGGACGGCAGAAAACGCAGCCTGGCGCCAGCATCCATCGGCGACGACAGTTCACCCTGCAGTTTGATGCGATGGCGTTTGCGCTCCACCTGCGGATCGGGCACCGGAACTGCGGACACCAGCTGCTGCGTATAGGGGTGCTGTGGCCGGTTGAACAACGCATCGCGCGAGGCCAGCTCGACCACCGATCCGAGGTACATCACCAGGATTCGATCTGACAACTTCCAGATCACGGACAGATCATGCGAGATGAAGATCAGTGACAATCCGAATTCACGTTGCAGATCCCTCAGCAAATCCATGATCTGTGCCTGGATGGAGACGTCCAGTGCGGACACGGCCTCATCACAGATCAGCAGCCGTGGCATCGAGATCATCGCTCTGGCGATTCCGACACGCTGGTTCTGGCCTCCTGACAGCTCATGAGGATAACGATTGACCAGAGACCATGACAGGCCGACCCGCTCCATCATCTCCGCCAGCCGTCGAGTGCGCACCGACCTGTGCAGTCCGGGCTCGAATACTCTCAGGGGTTCCTGGATACTGTCACCGATGGTCATTGACGGATCGAGACTGGCCAGGGGGTCCTGAAAGACGATCTGTGCCTGTTGTCGGAAATTTTTCAGTCCCTGTTTGTCCAGGGTGGTCAACTCGTGACCGAGCAGCTTGACACTTCCGGAGCTTGGTTCGATCAGTTGCAGGATGGCGCGTGCCAGTGTGGATTTCCCACACCCGGATTCACCGACGACACCCAGGGTCTCACCAGCATGCAGGTCGAAACCGATGTCCTCCACGGCGCGCAGTTCACGCCGTCTGTTAAACCAGATACGCTGCATCGGGTAACTGACACACAAGTTCCGGACTTGCAATACAGTCTTTACCGGCATGGGCTGCCCAGTACTCACATCCCCGGCTGGATGGCCTGTCAGGATGATTCGCGGCACCGCCTCCAGCAGCATCTTTGTGTAGTCATGCTTTGCCCGGTAGAAAACGTCTTCACAGCTACCCTCCTCCACATATTCCCCGTCGCGCATGACGTGGACACGATCACACATGCGAGCCACGACTCCCATATCGTGAGTGATGAGTACCAGGGCCGTTCCGTGTTCCCGACGCAAGTCATCCATCAGATCGAGTATATCCGCCTGAATGGTGACATCGAGGGCGGTAGTAGGCTCATCGGCAATCAGTAAAACCGGTTCACACAGCATCGCCATGGCTATCATGACGCGTTGGCGCATGCCACCGGAGAGTTCGTGTGGATATTGGGTCAGGCGATGAGCGGCTTCAGGTATTCGTACCTTGTCCAGCCAATCCAGACAGAGCCGGTCGGCATCACGCACACTATGATGCAAATGGGTCTGCACTATTTCACGCATCTGACGGCCAATGCTCACATGCGGTGTCAGCCCTGTCAGCGGGTCCTGGAATATCATGGCCAGCCGGCTACCGCGCAAGCGATTGAGCGCGGTTTCTGACAGGTCAAGCAGACTGGTCCCGGTGAAATCGACTCGTCCGCTGACCTCGGCATTGCCGGCCAGCAGGCCCAGAATCGCCAGGAAGGACTGGCTCTTGCCGGAACCGGATTCGCCGACCACGCCGAGACATTCGCCGGCGCCAACCGACGCATTGATACCACGAACCGCTTCCACGATCCCGTCGGAGGTCCTGAACCGGACATGCAGATTCCTGACATCCAGAACAGGCCGCTTCACGTCGCTCATCCGCGCTCTCGCGGGTCAAAGGCATCTCGAAGTCCATCGCCAATGAACAGCAGGCTCAGGAGCAGCAGAATCAGAAAAGCCGCTGGAAACCACAGCAGCCAGGGCAACACTTCCAGCACATTCGTGCCTTCTGCAATCAGCGTTCCGAGTGAAGTCAACGGCTCCTGGATGCCGAAGCCCAGATAGGACAGGAAGCTCTCCACCACGACGACTTCAGGAATGGTCAGCGTGGCGTAGATGACCACCGGTCCCAGCAGGTTTGGCACGATATGCCTGAACACGATCGCCCCGGTTCCGAGACCCGCGGCACGGGCAGCCTCGATGAACTCGCGCTGCTTGATTGACAGCGTCTGGCCGCGCACGATACGCGCCATGGTGAGCCACTCCAGCGCACCGATTGCCGCAAAGAGCAGGAACACGTTGCGCCCGAAAATAACCATCAGCAGGATCACGAACAGAATGGACGGCAGGGCGTACATGACATCGACAAAGCGCATCATGGCCTGATCAGCACGGCCACCGACATACCCTGCGAATGCCCCGTAAGTGACGCCGATGACCACTGAAACGAGTGTTGCGATCAAGGCCACCAGTAGCGATACCCGGGTACCGAACAACGTTCGCGCCAGCAGATCACGACCGTTCTGGTCCGTCCCGAACCAGTGTCCGTCAGCCAGTGATGGCGGTGAGCGAAAGGCTGACCAGTCCGGATCCTCGTAGTTGTGGGGGATGAACCAGGGACCTGCGATCGCCAGCACGATCAGCAGGCACAGCATCGCCAGGGAAACCATGGCGCCCTTGTTGCGTACCAGGCGAGCCAGTGCATCCTGCAACTGGCTGCGGCCAGGTAAGGGCGGTGACCCCCCGGCCAGGGATGCTTCAACGGCGGCAAGTCTGGACGATCGGAAGATCAAGTGGATCGCACTCTCGGGTCCAGCCAGGCATACAGGACATCCACGACCAGATTGAGCACCACGATCAGGATCATATAGAAAATAACCGTCCCCAATACCATTCCGTAATCACGATTCAGTGCCGCGTTGATGAAATAGCGCCCGATACCGGGGAGACCGAAAATCGTTTCCACCACTAGCGAACCGGTCAACAGGAAGCCTGCTGCGGGCCCCAGGTACGAGACCACGGGTGTCAGTGTGGGTTTCAGGGCATGACGCCAGATGATACTTGCCTTGCTCAAGCCGCGGGAACGGGCCGTGCGTATATAGTGGCTGTGCATCACTTCGATCATCGATGCCCGCGTCAGTCTGGAGATTCGTGCAACGTGTGGAAGTGCCAGCACGACGACAGGCAGGACGATGTTCACGGCCGCACCGCCACCCCAACCTCCCACCGGCAACCATTCCAGCTTCAGGCCAAAGATCAACTGGAATATCGGCGCGAGCAGAAAGTTTGGCAACACCAGGCCGGTCAACACCACGATGCCCAGCAGATAGTCGGGGAAGCTGTTGCGGTACATGTATCCCAGGATTCCCGCACTGATACCTGCGACGATGGACAGCAGAAACGCGGTGCCACCCACAGTCAGCGTGTAGGGCAGACCGATCATCAATTGTTCGACGACCGTGAAATCCTGATTAATGAACGAAGGGCCCAGATCTCCCTTGAGCAGTTTACCGAGGTAGATGAGGTATTGCTCGACCAGTGACCTGTCAAGGTTATAGTGCGCCGCCAGATTCTGCCTGATGGCATCAGGCAAGGGGCGTTCACCATCGAACGGTCCACCCGGGGCCAGCCTGAGTATGAAAAAACAAGCCGTGATCGCAACCCACAGGACCGGTATCGTGGTCAGCAGGCGACGCAATGCGTATGTCAGCATGAGATGTACCGTGCCTGGCGATTGGACGCGTAGCCGCTGGAGGCCGAATGGCCGTACTAGTCCACCAGTTGCAACCAGCGCGTCCGGTGAATATCAAACGCGTTGTTGACAAAGCCTTTGACCCTGGGTGATACCACGTTGCGCGCCAGGTAATAATAGATGGGTATGGCGGCCGCATCGCCCATCGCTTTTTTTTCCGCTGCATGCAGCAGTTGGGCACGCTGTTGTACGTTCGTCGATGCGTTCGCCTGGTCCAGCAAGGAGTCAAATTCCGGACTGTTGTAACGACCGTAGTTGTGCTCCACTGTGGACTTCAGCAGATTCAGGAAGTTGTCCGCATCATTGTAGTCCGCCAGCCAACCGGCTCTGGCTACATCCAGCACACCACGTTGCAGCTCGTCGTAGTGCACCTTGGTTTCGGTGTTATACAACTCGACATCCACACCCAGGGGTTTCCACATGGCGGCGATCGCAACGGCTATACGCTTGTGATTCTCGTTGGTGTTGTAGCGCAACTGCAGCTTGAGCGGATTGCTGCTGTTGAAGCCCGCACCATCGAGAAGTCTGCTGGCTTCGGCAAGCTTTTCCGTGTAGGGCATATCCTTCCAGTCAACCATGTACGGCTGATCGTAGTTGGCCATTCCCGGCGGCACCCATGAATAGGCGGGCAGTTCTCCGGTACCCAGAATCTGCGGTCCGATGACTTCCCGATTGATCGCCATCGACAGGGCCTTACGCACATCGACTTTGTCGAATGGCGGTTTATTGTGGTTGATCACGTAATAATACAGGCCTGCAAATGGTGCGACCTGAACCTGGCCTGGCAGGTTTTCCAGCATCCATTCATACTGATCTGTCGGGAACTCGGTCAGAACATCGAACTCCCCCGCACGATAGCGCTTGAGTGCGGCGGATTCATCTTCCAGTACATAGAACGTCGCCCCGTCGATTTGGACATTCGCCGCATCATAATACCCGTCATGCCTGACCGTGGTCACATGCGAGCCTGGCACCCAGTCCACCGGTTTGTAGGGGCCGTTGGTGACGATGTTGTCAATCTTGACCCAGTCTTCGCCGACGGCAGCCATTACGTGCTGTGGAAGTGGATAGGCTGTGTAATGTGTCAGAGCCCCGATGAAATAGGGAGTGGGGCGCTCCAGCGTGATTTCCAGTGTCCTGTCATCCAGTGCCTTGACGCCCAGTTCGTTGAGATCGCTTAACTCACCGGTATTGATGGCCTGAGCATTCTTGATCGGGTATTGCAGATAGGCATAGATTGCGGCGGTCTGTGGATTCATCAGGCGCTGCAAGGCAAACACGAAATCGCTGGCGGTGACCGGTTCGCCATCGCTCCACTGTATCCCTTCGCGCAATGTGAACGTGTACACCAGCCCGTCATCCGAGACCGTCCATGCCGATGCCTGGGCGGCAATAGGTTGGGCCGCCGGGTCTTCGGTTACCAGCCCTTCAAATATATCCCCTGCTATGCGGTTCTCCCAGTCACCGGAGAGCTTGTGCGGGTCCAGCGAGGTGGGATCAGCGCCATTGTGGATATTGATCGTGGCGGCCTGGGCGCTCATAAATGGTGTGCCAATCGCCGCTGCCAGCAAAGCAGCGCTCAAAGCCTGTTGCAGGCGTCCTGCAGTCATCATGATATTCCCCGGGATTGACCAGTCAGTCACTTTATCTGCGCTGACCGGGTCTGCGCAAGCTCGACCATGAACCGATCAGGTGATCTACGATGTCACGATGCGAAATTGACGACGCCACCGCTCATCGGTCGCGGCACACCGGTAGTGGATGGAAAACTCAGGGGCAAGCCCGCCAGCGAACGCACAGCCAGGTAGGCGAAACATTCGGCCTCTATCGCGTCTCCTCGCCATCCACAGATTTCCGCAGGCTGGCAGGCATCGACGGCGCGATTGCGAAGCTCCTGCATCAGCGTTGGATTATGCCGGCCGCCACCGCAGACGATCAATCGTTGCGGGCGCTCCGGCAGCAGATCGAGTGCCCTGCCTACCGCTGCCGCGATAAAGGCAGTCAACAGTGCGGCCCCGTCACAGACACTCATTCCATTTGCCATGGAGGCGGTGAAATCGAATCGATCCAGCGACCTGGGGTACGGCTGCGCCAGGAAGGGATGTTGCAGCAGCGTATCCAGACGCGTCTCATCCACCCGGCCACGAGCAGCCAGTGCGCCATCGCGATCCATGTCGCCCAGTGCATGACTGGCAATGAAATCATTCAACGGTGCATTGGCCGGGCCGGTGTCGAACGCGATGAGGTGGCCGTCGGGGCCCGCCCAGGTCAGGTTGGCAACCCCTCCCAGATTCAGGACTGCCGTATCCGAACCGGCGTTGATGCGCGCAAGCAGGGCCTGGTGGTAGACCGCTGACAGGGGTGCACCCTGCCCTCCCGCTGCGATGTCCGCAGACCTGAAGTCATGGACGACCGTGCAGCCGAGTGTACTCGCCATCAGCGCGCCATCGCCTAGTTGACGGCTCTTGCCCGGGTGATCCGGACCAGGTGCACGGTGCAGAACCGTTTGCCCGTGAAAGCCGACTACGCCGATATCCTCCATGCACAGGCCGGCTTGCCGGACAAGCTGCTGAACTGCCCCGGCCTGCGCCAGCGTCAGACGACGTTCTGTTTCGGCAAACACCGGCGGATCCTCCCGGCCGAACTGCCAGTCCTGGGCCTGTTGCAGCGAATCTGCCAGTAATTGCCGGGTCAGATCATCGTAGGCCATCAGCGCGTAGGCGCCGAATTCGTCGATACGCTGCCCGTCGGTACGCAGCAGGGCCACATCGATATTGCCATCCAGAACCGTTCCGGTCATCAGGCCGACAGCCCACACCGGCCTTCTGCTCACGGACCGGAACATGTCAACTGGCCACCGGCCGATGGATGGCGTTGGCAACCTCCACTCGCAGTCTGCCGATACCACTGTCCGTGTGTCGGCTCGGATGAATCCGATTGGTCAGCAGGGTCCACGCATGTTCGTGCCCAAAGTCAACCCAAAGTCCCGTTCCGGTAAACCCTGTGTGGCCGATGCACTGATCCGTACAGCCATCCCCACCCGACCAGCCGTCGTGGACACATTCCCAGCCCATCGTTCGCGTCGCACTGACCGGTGTTCGCATGTTCTCGATGCAGTGCGCCGACAGGCCGGTTCCCTGCAGTAGCTCGCAGGCATGATCCAGAACGGCAGTGGCATTACCGAACAGACCTGCGTGTCCGGCACCCTGCAATGCACAGCAGTTGTCATCGTGCACCTCTCCGCACAGCAGCCGCTTGCGCCAGGTGCAGAACTCGGTAGCGGCGCATTGCTCCGCAGGGGCCTGAAAGGCAAACCCTTCATCGGTCGGCATCGACCAGATCCGTGTGCCGTGAAATCGCTCCAGAGCCAGTCCAAGCAGAATGTAATTGATATCTGAGTAGACCGGCGCTCCCGTGTTTCGCTTCCACTGTCGCTGCAGGACAAAGGCACGCAGAAGCTCTGCATCCTGCCCATAGGTGTATATCGGTTCCACGGCTGGAAATGGCGTCTGGTGCGACAGGCATTGGGCAAAAGTGACCGATCGCTCCCATGCATGCCTATCGTATTGCCGCAAGTCCGGGAGCAGGCGTGTCAACGGCTCGTCCAGGCCGATACCCTGGGCATCCAGCAATGTCAGGATACGAGGTGCAGTAAAGATGACCTTGGTCAGCGAGGCCAGATCGAACCAGGTCTCCTCGCCCATGCGTCGCTGCTGCGGGGATGACTGGGCCAGACCGGCAGCGAATAGTCTCCTGTTACCTGCAGAGTCGACCATGCCCAGCACTGCGCCGGGTATTCGCCCTGAATGCACATAGTCATCCACCACCGCACTGGCGCGTTGGACAGCAGCATCGATCACGCTCATCGGAAGTCGGCTTGTGTAAGCTGTAGTGGTGCAGAATAGCCGCACAGTATCACAGCCGCGTGCAAGTACCGAGTGCCACCTGAATAGTAGACTATCGCCCTCCCATACTGGCAGCAAAGAGACCACAGGAAATCTCACGAGATGACTCAGTGTAAACAAGCCCCCTATGGCACCTGGCCTTCTCCGGTGAGCGCCGAGATGCTGGTCGCCGGGGCGGCCGGCATCAGTGAAGTGGTGCCCGATGGAGAGAGTGTCTGGTGGGCAGAATCCAGGCCCGCCGAAGGCGGTCGGGTTGCCATCATGCGCTGGCAGGATGGTCGTGTGCAGGAAGTGACACCGCCAGAGGCCAACGTCAGGACCACGGTACATGAGTACGGAGGCGGTGCCTGGTGGGCACAACACGGTACGCTATGGTATGTCGATTACAGTGATCAGCGGCTGCGTGTTCTGTCACCGGGCCAGACACCAGTGCTGCTCACTGCCGACCCACCGACTGCGCGTGCCTGGCGCTATGCCGACATGCGACCAACCGTGGACGGTCACTGGCTGATAGCGGTGGCAGAACGCCATACGGAGACTGGCAACGAGTCCGCAAGCGATTCGGCGAGCGATTGGGCAGGTGAGTCCGTCCAGAACCTGCTGGTCGCCATCGCCACCGACGGCTCGCAACGCTGTGTCGATCTCATCAGCGGAAGCGATTTCTATTCATCACCCTGTCTCTCTCCCGACGGATCGAGCCTTGCCTGGATTCAGTGGGAACATCCGAACATGCCCTGGGATGACACCACACTGATGCACGCCGGGCTGCAGTCCAGCGCCGAGTCGATTCGGGTGGACGATGTACGAAACATGGCCGGTGGCCGGGACGAATCGGTCGTCCAGCCCGGGTGGTCACCTGACGGGGTGCTGCACTACCTCTCTGACCGGCAGGACCTGTGGCAATTGTATGCCTGCGGTTGCGATGAACCTGTCTGGCAGCACGCGGGGGAAATCGGTTATCCGCCGTGGGTACTCGGCCTGTCACGCTACGCCTTCGACAGCCAGGGCAATGTGATCGCAGCGTGGTTCGAGAACGGCATCGATCATCTGGCCGGGTATCCACAGCAGACTGCATTTCATTCTGTACGGTGTTCGGGTGACAGGCTTGCCTTTGCGAGTGCTTCCTGGTCTGCGGAAACCTCGGTGCATTTCAATGGCCGCACCGTCAGGCAGGCACGCACACTGCCACTGTCCACTGGCTATCTTGCAGCACCGGAGGTCATTACGTTTCCGACCGGTAGTGCCGGGGAGGACGAGGCGCATGCACTCTACTACGCACCGGCAAATCCGGACTACCACGCACCCGAGGGCGAAAAGCCTCCCCTGATAGTACTGGCGCACGGTGGTCCGACCTCGGCTGCTCGGTCACAGTTGTCACTGGCACAGCGCTTCTGGACAAGCCGAGGATTTGCTGTTGTGGATGTCAATTATCGCGGCAGCAGTGGCTACGGTCGACGCTACCGCAAGAAGCTGGATGCTCAGTGGGGAGTTGTCGATGTGCAGGACTGCGTCGCCGTCGCCCAATTCCTGGTCGCTCGCGGTGATGTCGATCCGGCACGCCTGATCATCCGCGGAGGCAGTGCCGGCGGATACACTGTCCTCTCGGCACTGGCCTTTCATGACACCTTTACAGCCGGAGCCAGCCTGTATGGCGTTGCGGATCTGGAAGCTCTGGCCAGGGATACACACAAGTTCGAGTCCCGCTATCTCGACAGCCTGATCGGTGCCTGGCCAGAGGATGCGCAGGTCTATGCTGCGCGTTCACCCATCAATCATCTGGCAGGTTTTTCTGCACCGATGATCGTACTGCAGGGTGCAGACGATACCATCGTGCCGCCGAACCAGTCCCGCATGATCGTCGATGCACTTGACCGGCGCGGAGTACCGGTGGCCTACCTGGAATTCGCCGGAGAACAACACGGGTTTCGGCAGGCCTCGACGATCATGACCGCCATCCGTGCAGAGTTGAGTTTCTATGCGCGTATATTCGATTTCGAACCATCGGGCGAAACTATTCCACTGGATACCCGGAATTTATAGCTAACGACTGTTACCGGTTCGCACTTCACTCAGCAACGCAGTATCGGTGCTCATGCGGTCGGCTATATCCGCATCGTCGACGGACTGCCCGTGCGTATCTGCACCGGACCTGGTTGCACTTGACAACAACTGACGCAGTACCTCCGGCTCGCAAGGTTTGTGCAGCATGGGAAAGCCCAGTGCCTGAATCTCCTTGAGTCTGTCCGGTGCGATATCCCCGGTCAGTATGATTGCGGGTATGTCACGATCCACCGTCGTACGAATGCGCTGAATGACCTCACCACCGGTTTCCCCGTCACGTAAACGGTAGTCGCTGAGCAGTACGTCCGGCAACTCGCCAATCTCGTCAAGCTGTTGCACGGCGGCATCTCCGGAAGTGGCGGTCATGACGATACACCCCCAGGTCTCCAGCAGCCCCTCCACCGCCAGACACACTTCCTCTTCGTCATCGATGACCAGGACGAAGAGAGAATCCAGCTGATCTTCCATGCCTGCGGTCAGATTCGGCGAATACCGGCATTGCATGGCATCGCCCAGAGGCACACCGATGGTGAAGGTCGTTCCCTGCCCGGGTTGGGACTGGACATCCACCTGCACGTCCAGTAACACCGAGAGCCGCTTGACGATAGACAGGCCCAGACCGATACCCTGGTTGCGATCACGTTCGATATTACCCAGCTGTACGAACTCTTCAAACACACGTGCCTGCTCTGAGACGGGGATACCAACACCGGTGTCGGCGATCGAAATCCAGACGCGCTGCTGATCCACACGCGTGTTCAGGCTGACGCCGCCACTGCTTGTATAACGAATGGCATTGCTGGCCAGATTTCTTATCAGACGCTCCAGCAGTAACGCATCGGTGTAGATGACGTGGTCGGTCAGTTCCACATGCAGATAGAGTTGTTTTTCGTGAGCCAGTGGTTTGAATTCTCCCTCGATCTGCCAAAGCAGGCTATCCAGGTAGACATGTTGCTTGTCCACAGTGAACGTTCCCGCATCCAGTTTGGATATATCCAGCAAAGCGTTGAACAGTTCTTCGAGCGACTTGACGGATGTGTCAATCTGGGAGACCAGTGTCTTGTGTTCGGTATCGTGCATCTGTAACGCCAGTGTGGCCGTAAACAGTCTCAGTGAATGCAAAGGTTGGCGCAGGTCATGACTGGCTGCGGCAAGAAACTTTGATTTTGCGTGATTGGCCTGTTCCTCACGTTTGAGCGCCACTTCTGCCCGTTGCTTTTCCTGCCGGAGGTTCTCCAGCAGATTCAGGTTCTCATAACGCACGTTTATCGAATGCATTATCGATGCACGTATGCTGCGCGATGTGCCCAGGCACACGATCAGATATATCAGGATAAGTCCTGCAAGCCAGTGATAACCGGACTGCTCGAGACCGGCCAGGCGCAGGGCAACCGGAACCATGACCGGAAAGATATACAGCAGGTACATCGGTAAAAGATGCGAAATGGATGCCGTTGCGCTGGCTACCATCCCGGTCAGTACCATGACCACCAGGAGACTCATCAGCGGGTCGTCTTCCGACACGGCAAGAAAAGCCAGTGTGCCAAAACTGACGGCCATGATGAACGCGGTCAATGTCGCGATCAGTATACGCCGGTCGACGTTGTCGCCGGTCGTTGCATGGAGTTTCCAGTGTCGAAGTAAAAAGATCCGGCCCAGCGTCAACACCACCACCAGCGTAAACCAGGGCAGACGAACACTCAGGGGTATCTGATCCTGTAAAACGATGAACAGCGCAAGGCCTGCCGTAAAGGATCCGAGGATGATCCAGGGTAGATTGCCGCACAGGAGCAGGAACATCGCTATGCGGGTGTCCTGTTCACGCCGGCTCTGTAGTTCCGGAATGCTCTGGGCAGGGGCGCTGATGGATTCAGCCGGCATCGTCGACCACGATCAGTAACTGGTGGCCTGCATAGTCAATCCTGTCGCTGGCCACTATCTTGCGTCGACGCCGGTGTTCTGCCTGCCCGTTGACCCGGACCTGGCCATCGTCGATGAGCTGTTTGGCTTCCGCACCGCTGCCGGCAAGCCCCTCGAATTTAAGGATCTTGTACAGTTCCACGGGCTGACAGCGCAGCACCACTGTGCTTACACAGTGAGTCTGCACCTGTCCTGATTCGTCGTATTCCGTCATGTGCCTGTCCACGGCTAGTGGACTCATCAAAAGTGACCTTTCTCAGAGTACACCGTGTCACGGCCTTTGAGTAAACCGCAGACTATCCGAAACTACAGTCCCGAGCGTAAACAAACGTCTCAAAGATGCCCTGTGGATCCCGGAACCCGGGGATCGCGGTGCACGGAAAAGATCCGCTCAGCCGGCCCTGGCCAAAGGCGACTCGTTGGTGTTGATCTCGGAAATCAGTTCCTGCATCACGATATCCGCCTTATCGTTGTCGATCTGGCAGGTACCGGCGGCAGCGTGACCTCCGCCACCGTAACGCAGCATCAGTTCACCCACATGCGTTTTACATGACCGGTCGAAGATGGATTTGCCGGTCGCAAAGACCGTGTTCTGCTGACGAAAGCCCCACAGGCGGTGAATGGAAATGTTGCATTCGGGAAACAAGGCGTAGATGCTGAATCGGCTGCCCGGGTGAATGACCTCCTCATCTCGAAGATCCAGTACGACCAGGTTGCCATGCACGGTACTGCAGCGGCGCAGCTGTTCAATAAAGGCTTCCTGATGTTCTTCATACAGCTCGATTCGTTCCTGCACATCCGGCAAGGCAAGAATTTCCTCGATGGACGATTCCCGACAGTGGTCAATCAGTGACATCATCAGGGCATAGTTGGAGATACGAAACTCGCGAAATCTTCCGAGTCCGGTGCGTGAATCCATCAGCATGTTCAACAGTTCCCAGCCACCGGGCTCCAGAACTTCCTGTTTGCTGAACTGGGCCGAATCCGCCTTGTCCACAGCAGCCATCATCTCATCCCACTTCGCCGGGAATGTGTCATGTCCACCGAAGTGCTTCCAGACGACGCGCGCAGCAGAGGGCGCCTCGGCATCGATGACATAATTGTCGACACTGGTGTCGTTGCGCTGCAGTTCCGACTCGTGATGATCGAAAACCAGATGCGCACCGGGCACGAACGGAAGATTGGTGGTGATATCCAGTGGTCCAATCTCGATCTTGCCATCCTGCATGTCCTTGGGGTGCACGAAGGCAATTTCATCGATCATATTCAGGTGCTTGAGCAAAACCGCGCAGACAAGACCATCAAAGTCGCTGCGTGTCACAAGTCGATAGGAGTCCGTCATCAGAGCTGATCATCATTTAAGGAGTCTGTTGCTCAGATCGGCTGTGTCGGTCAGGGATTGAGGCAGGTCAGGTTATCCGCGCAGTCGGGTGCACCGGAAATCCTGATTGCATCACAGAAAAGTTCTACCGCTTATCCAGTGCTGCCTTCAGGGACAGGGCCAGCGCCGAAGGCTGCTCGACACCGCCATTCATCGATTCGGACCCCGCCACGCGCCCGGAGGTTCGATTGGGGTGCCGGTCGCGCCGTTGCGGTCCCTGTTTTCGGTCTTTTTCTGTGCCTCGACGCGCCGCTGGTTCGCCACCAAGACCCGGTGCACGCTGTCCCGCACGGCTGCCTGCGGTATCGGCCTCATCACTCATGCGCATGGACAAGGCGATACGCTGGCGTTCCAGGTCCACGGACATGACCTTTACCTGCACAATGTCACCTGCCTTGACGACATCACGCGGATCCTTGACGAAGGCGTCACTCAGGGCTGAAATATGCACCAGGCCATCCTGGTGCACACCGACATCCACGAAAGCACCAAAAACCGTGACGTTGGTCACTTTACCTTCAAGCACCTGGTTGGGTTTCAGATCGCCGATCTTTTCGACACCGTCGGCAAACTGCACAGCACGAAAGTCCGGCCTCGGATCCCGCCCGGGCTTTTCCAGTTCGCGAAGAATATCCCGCACCGTCGGCAGACCGAACCGTTCGTCGGTAAAGCGCTCAGCCTCCAGCGAACGGAGCAGTGATACATTGCCGATCAGCTGCTCCAGCGACTGGCCGCAATGCTGGACGATACGCTGAACGACAGGATATGCCTCTGGATGAACACCCGAGGCGTCCAGCGCATCACGACCGTCGCGTATTCGCAGAAATCCGGCGGCCTGTTCAAATGCCTTGGGCCCAAGTCTGGGGACTTTTTTCAGTTCCTTGCGACTCCTGAACGTGCCCTGTTCATCTCGATAGGCGACGATGTTATCGGCCAGCGTGGGTGTCAGCCCTGCTACACGCGACAACAGTGCTGCAGAGGCCGTACCCAGGTCGACACCCACGGCATTGACGCAATCCTCCACGGTTGCATCCAGACTTCTGGCCAGACCGGTCTGCGACACATCGTGCTGGTATTGACCGACCCCGATTGCCTTGGGATCGATCTTCACCAGCTCGGCCAGTGGATCCTGCAGGCGTCTGGCGATGGACACCGCACCACGTATGGTGACATCCAGCTCCGGCAATTCAGCCTCGGCCAACTGCGAAGCGGAATACACTGACGCACCGGCTTCAGACACGACCACACGGGTCAAGAGACGGGATTGTCCGGCAGGTGTGCCAGACCCGTCGTCTTTCTTCATCCGGACAATGAGTTCATCGGCCAGCTTCTCGGTTTCACGACTGGCCGTGCCGTTTCCGACCGCGATCAGTTCCACTGCATGTCTAATACACAGTCGGGCCAGTGCGTCCAGTGACTGCTGCCATTGCTGTTGAGGTTTGTGCGGATAGATGGTGGCGTGATCCGCCACTTTGCCGGTCGCATCGACGACGCACACCTTGACCCCGGAGCGGTACCCGGGGTCAAGGCCCAGTGTCGCTCTGGGGCCGGCCGGTGCGGCGAGCAGCAAATCCTGCAGATTCGCAGCAAACACGCTGATGGCCTCTGCATCCGCTCGTGAGCGTAACGTGCTGAGAAGCTCAGACTCCAGATGCAGCGACAGCTTTACTTTCCATGTCCAGGCGACAACCTGTTGTTTCCAGTCGTCAGCGGGCAAATGCCTGTGCTGGAAACCCAGATGCGAACCCACTAGATCAATGCAACTGTCATCGGAGAACTCATCACCCTGCTTGAGAAGAATCCCAAGCGTCAGTACGCCCTCGGAGCGGGCGCGAAACATGGCCAGTGCCCGATGTCCCGGAATTCTGGCCAGTGGTTCCTGATGGTCGAAATAATCCCGATACCTGGCACCCTCCTGCGCCTTGCCCGACACCAGCGATGCACACAGATAACCCTTATTCCATAGCAGATCCCGCAACCTTGCTATCAGCGAGGCATCCATCGCAAAACGTTCCATGAGTATGTAACGGGCCCCCTCGAGAGCCGCTTTCACATCGACAGGACGCGTAACATCAGCGGAGCCAGGCATGTCTGCCGGTGTAATGTAATGGCGGGCCGCCTGCGCCGGGTCCTGGGATGCATCCTGCCAGAGCAGATCTGCCAGCGGCAGCAGTCCTGCCTCGATGGCGATCTGCCCCCGGGTACGCCGCTTTTTCTTGAATGGCAGGTACAGGTCCTCCAGTTCAGCCTTGGTGCCTGCTTTGCTGATGGCACTTCTCAGTTCATCGCCAAGCTTGCCTTGCTCCGCGATGGCACTGAGAATTGACTGACGCCGCACTTCCAGCTCGCGCAGGTAGGAGAGCCGCTCCTCGAGCAATCGCAGCTGGGTATCGGTCAGGGCGCCTGTCATCTCTTTGCGATAACGGGAAATGAACGGGACGGTGGCTCCAGCATCCAGCAGTTGGATGGCAGCGCTCACCTGATGCTCGGCTGCTTCGACAGTTTGCGCAATGTGCCGGATGATGCGCTTGCTGGTCAACGGGTCAGTGTCGCTCATGGTGAAAGTGATGCCGTTAAGAATAGGAGGAAATCGATACTCAATTGAGCGCGTGTCGGACCTGTATCAGTTCTGCCATGATGGAAATGGCAATTTCCGCAGAGGTACGACTCCCGATCGGCAGGCCGACCGGGCCCCGCAGACGGGCAATGGCTTCCTGCGGCACATCCAGACCTGCCAGCCGCTTGACGCGTTTGGCGTGACTGCGACGGGAACCCAGTGCACCCACATAGAAGGCTTTGCCCGGCAGGGCTTCCAGTAAAGCCAGATCATCGATATTGGGATCGTGGGTCAGTGCCAGTACGGCGCTGTGTTCATCATTGGCATAGTGAAGTACGGCATCGTCAGGACTATCGGCAAGGACAGTTACCCGGGCAATGTCCCATGCCTGGCGAAAGTGCTCACGAGGCTCCACGATCAACACCTCGAAGTCGATGGCCAGGGCAAACTCGGCTGTAAAACGCGATAACTGTCCGGCGCCCACGACCAGGAGTCGCCAGCTTGGGCCGAATACCTGGTGTAACACGTGTCCATCCCACGCCAGCCGATCCGTGCGATCGGCGTGATGCAGCCTTGCATGACGCTGGCCGATGCGCACTTCACGCCTGACACGTTCACGCCGGGCAAGGCGGACCAGCAGGTTCTCCAGTGGTTCAGCATCAGTCAGTGTCTCGAATACCAGCTCCAATTCCCCACCGCAGGCCAGACCAAAGCGCCTTGCCTCCTCATCATCGACTTTATGCGTATGTGCACGCGACTCGTGTTGACCACGAAAGCTCTCGGAGAGTTGCTTCTCCACGCAACCTCCGGATACCGACCCGATCAACAGGCCATCGTCCCGAACGGCTGCAATCGAGCCCAGTGGCCGTGGCGACGATCCCCAGGTGCGTGCCACGGTGACCAGTTCTACGATGTGCCCTCCGCGCAACCAATCGACCGCAGTTTCCAGCACTTCAACCGTGGCGTTTCTGAATTCTGGCATGGGTTCGATCGCCGTTGAGGCTGATTCAGGCCGTCAGGTAGCCAGTGCATGCAGAGCCGTGGCGCTCTCCCTGGCACCTGCCAGCATGAAGGCGTGCTCGGAGGCGATGAAGAACATGGTCACTCCCAGCTGGTTAAGTTCCGCAGCGCTGGCTGTCGTGGGTGCAAATGTCATGAATGCCTTACCGTGACTGGCGGCAGCCTCCCCCACATGGCGCATGGCATCTCTTACCGGTGTCGAATTGATGTCATTGGTGCCAAGACACACCGAAAGATCGGCCGGGCCGACGAACAGCCCGTCGATTCCACTGACGGCAGCAATGTCACTGGCCAGCTCGACACCCTCGGGCTCTTCTACCTGGGCAATGACAACGGTCTCGTCCAGACTCTGCTGTAATATGTCGCTCATGGGCCGTGTGGCAAAGCCTGCCCAGCGTGTCGATCCCGCGTAGCCTCTGCCACCATGTCCGAAACGTGCGCAGCGTGCAATGTCCTGTGCTTTCTGGATCTTGTCCACATGCGGTACGATTATCCCGGTGGCCCCGCTGTCCAGCACCTTGAGTATTTCCGCCGGCTCTCCACTGGGCACCCGGACCAGGACCGGAAAATCAAGGGCCCGTGCGATAGCCAGGCAACTGTCCAGGCGACCACGATCGAATGGCGCATGCTCCGCGTCGAGCGCAATGAAATCCAGCCCGGACATGGCCAGTACTTCCACCACTTCATGTGCGGGCGTCTTGACGAAAGTACCTGCAAGGATGTCGCCTGCAAGCATGCGCGATTTCAGGGAATGATCGGCGTTCAGGCGACGTGGATTGTCTGACACAGGAGTGGCCATGATGGTACCTGTTGCGGGTGGAATCCGGGGCCGACAGATTACCACTACCGGAACCGGCTAATGTGTCAGAATCCAATCAGTTACCCGACCACTTGCCCAGCACAAGCAACGCCATGCCGATCGACTCCGAAGAAAGCAGCCATGATATCCAGTTTGCAGAAGACTTCATTTTAGGAGTAGCCACCGCCGCCTATCAGATCGAAGGAGCCGTTCTCGAGGATGGACGCGGCACCTGCATCTGGGATACGTTTTCACATACCCCGGGACGCACCGTCAACGGAGACACGGGCGATGTCGCCTGCGACCACTATCACCGCTGGCAATCCGATCTCGAATTGATCAAAGAACTGGGCGTGGATGCCTACCGCTTTTCAATTGCCTGGCCTCGCGTGTTCCCGCATGGCAGTGGACAGATCAACCAGCGCGGCCTGGCGTTTTATGACCGACTGATCGACGGGTGCCTGGAAAGGGACATCAAGGTCTTCCCTACTCTCTATCACTGGGACCTGCCGCAAAGTCTCGCGGACAAGGGCGGTTGGACGAATCGATCGACAGCGGATGCGTTTGCGCACTACGCGGCAACCGTGATGGATCATTTTGGTGATCGGCTGGACGCCATGACGACTTTCAATGAACCCTGGTGTTCCAGCATTCTGAGCCATCTGCTGGGCGTACATGCCCCGGGGGAGAAAAATCTGGATACCGCCCTGGCCGTGGCGCATGGACAGCACCGGGCCCACGGTCTGGCCATTCAGGCGATGCGGGCCGCACGGGATTCGGTACCTCTGGGTATCGTGCTCAATACGCAGTCCATCTATGCGGCCAGCGATTCGGAACGGGACAATGCAGCTGCCAGTCGCCACGAGAACTTTCACAACGGATTATTTCTGGACCCCCTGTTCAACGGTCAGTATCCATCCGAAGTGGTTGAGAAACTGGGTGACAGGCTTCCCCGGGGATGGAGAGAAGATCTGTCAACCATTGCACAACCGCTGGATTTCTGGGGATTGAACTACTACACGCCGATGCGGGTAGCTGACGCCGCTACGGCTGAGTATCCGGCAACGCGAATCGTCGATGTAGTTGCCGAGCCTCGCACCGATATCGGCTGGGAAGTGGATCCACAAGCGCTGTACGACATGCTGGTCAATTTACACACACGTTATACGCTGCCGCCGTGTTACATCACTGAAAACGGTGCCGCGTATAACCACGGTGTCCGGGATGGCGTGGTAGATGACCAACCCCGCATCGACTACATGCAACAGCATCTGGTTGCCATGCAATCTGCGATGAACCATGGCGTCGATATCCGGGGTTACTTTGCCTGGAGCCTGATGGACAACTTCGAATGGGCAGAAGGCTATTCCATGCGTTTCGGTCTGATCCATGTCGATTACACCACCCAGAAACGCACCTTCAAGCGCAGTGCACACTGGTATCAGTCATTGATGCAGCAGCGACGTGGTTGATCCCGGTGGCTGAATGCGGTGGCTGAATGCGGTGGCTGAATGCGGCTGACCACCTGGCAAAGGAATCTGCACGTTAGCTGGGGGCAGGCGTTGGCAGGCTATTTGTAACGTTTCCCACTTACAAGCCCGTGACATTACGCTTACAAAGTTGTCCAGTACGTCATCTGTCATGCCGCTTCTGACCGGGCAGGAGCCTTGTCACAGCCAACCGGAGGCCCAAAGGACACATGACGACCATATTACTTGTAGACAGCCACGACGATGCCCGTCGTACTCTGGCAACGGCTCTGGGCAAGCTGCGCAGCGACTGGACTATTGCTCAGGCAGACAGCGGCCTTGCAGCCATGTCCCAGATGGACGACAAATCAGCCACCGGTCATGTCGATGTCATCATCACGGAATCCCAGTTGGTGGACATGGAAGGTGTCACTCTGCTCGATCAGGTCAGGAGTTCGGCGCAGCAACCCCTGCGGTTCACTCTCAGCAGCAACAGCGAAGCCGAAGCCGTACTGGCCAACTCGCGGGCCAATCAGCGTTTCCTGCTAAAGCCCGTCAGCGCAGAACAACTGGCCAACATCATAGAGCGCTCCATGAGGCTGCAGCACGCGCTGAACGAAGAGCGCCTCAATCTGTACATGTCCACAGTCAATGCTGTGCCATCGGTACCGGCAATCTACGATGAGATGATGAAGGAACTGGCCTCTGCGCACAGTTCACTGATCAAGGTAGCCAGCATCACTGAAAGCGATACCGGTCTGACCGTCACGGTCCTGAAAATCGTCAATTCTGCATTTTACGGCTTAAGCAATCGCGTGGAATCTGTCGGCCAGGCGGTTACCCTGCTGGGTGTTCACCTGATCAAGAACATCACCCTGACCACTAAAGTGTTCGCGCGTTTCAAGGGGAGCAAACTCAGTGCGCGCCGACTGACACAGCTCAATGATGAGGCGATGCGCATCGGCGCCCTTGCCAATCAGTTTGCCAGACTTGCCAAATTATCCAGAAGCACCACAGACCATTGCCAGATTGCCGGCATGATGGCGAATGTGGGTGAACTCATCGCGACCAGCAAGGCTGAATCCGATGATGGACAACCGAGCCTGAGCATCGAGATCATTGGTGCACGCCTGCTGGACAGCTGGTTGATGCCGTACGCGGTGGTGGAAGCCGTCGCACTGCAGCACGAATCCCCACCGCGAAACGTTGATATGCTTTCGCCGCTGGTGGTTCTTCACAGCATTCGGTATCTGCAGAAGACGTTTACCGATACCACCGATGACCAGCAGCGCACTCTCTGCCACGAATACCTGGCACAACTGGTACCTCCGGCGGTCGCTGAAGACTGGATGGACGCTTTCCATGCGATCGAACAGCTCACTGCTGCCAAACCACCACGAGCAGCCTGAGGCCGACACCGCTCATCTGGCCAGGTGTGGCGCGGCTTGACCTCGATGAGACAATGCCAGCCGTCTGAGAACTACCTGCGGCGCGCGTGGTGCAGGCCTCATCAGGCGAATTGCCGGACACAGCTTGCTGACACCACGGCGACGGTTGCTGACAGCAGAGTACCCCAGACCAGGTCAACCAGACTGATCAGCACGGGCCAGTCACGCACGGTCGACAAATTTGTCATGTCGTACGTGCCATAGGCCAGGAAACCCACCACGGCGCCATAGAGAGCCACATTGTGCAATGGCAGACCGATTTGCAGTGGTCTTACTGCAAGGAATACCAGGCCTGCTGCATAGAGCAGATAGAAGGCTGCCGCAGGGGCCACCAGGATGTTCTTACGTAACAGTGGACCAAGCTGTTCAGCGTAGAGATTCCTTGCAATCAGGCCCAGCCATAGTCCGTCGATGACGAGGAATGCCAGCACAGCAGCCAGATAGGCTATCAGATAGGTTTTCATGGTTATTCCAGTTCAGGAGTCTGCGCGGCAGACTCCTGGTTCAAATCGATAAAAGGTACTCTGCTCTGCAACTGATACCGTCGTCCCGACTCCGGATGATCGAAGGCCAGGTACTGAGCATGTAACATAAGTCGTCCCGCTTGCGGAGGCATGGTGGTATCGACGGTGGCAATCGCCTGTTGCCTGGACGCTACCACTCCCCTCACACCGGGCACGTAGACTGATTCGTAAAGTCGGTCTCCCTGGATTGCTATGCCAAGTCCTAGCGGGTGCGCTGCATGTACGCGCAACTGATGGGTGCGCCCGGTCAGTGGAATGAACCAGACCATGGCTGGATCGGCCAGCGTACTGCGGTGCCAGATCGTAGTCGCCCATTTGCCATGATCGCAACAGACTATCTGCCGAGGACGATCGTCCAGATCAACCCGCAGCGGCAGATGAATTCTGCCCCCCAGTGCAGCGGGTGTGCGAACCAGGCGAGCGGCATAGCGTTTACCAATGCGGCGGTGTTCGAACTGCTGTTGCAGATTGCGATGTGATGAACGGTTCTTGGCCAGCAGCATCAGGCCGGAGGTGTCCATGTCGAGCCGATGCACCAGAACCGGCCCATACGCGCCAGGTCGTGCCTGCAGGACACGCATCAACACCGAATCGGACACCTGCCTGCCGGGTTGCGACAGCATGCCGGACGGCTTGTCCACGACGAGCAGTGAATCATCCTCATACACCACCGGCAATCCGGGGATGGGCTGGTCAACAGGCATGAACATGAAACATGACTAAAACACTGCCCGCCTGACCAGATTCAATCCCATGATCAGAAAAAACCACAGCAGTGCCCGCTCGAACCGGCGGGCCGACATGCGATGCCTTATCAACTCGCCTGCTGAAAACCCAAGCAGTGAGGGCAGTAAGAGCGCACAGGATAATAATGCCGTGGATGTGCCTATGAGACCTGCGTTGACGTAACCTGCCAGGAGCACCGTACTGCCCATGAACAACAGCAGCCCGGTTGTGGCCACGAATACCAGCGGCTGCAGATTCCGCGCATTCAGGTAGATAAGAATGGGCGGCGCCCAGACCCCGGTAATCCCCCCCATCACCCCGGAGCTTACGCCGGTCACTATCTGTGCCAGGTGATCGTAACGATCCGGAATGCTGAACATCGGTCGGTACAGGCTGGTTGCCGCATAGACAGTCACGATCAACCCCAGTATACCGGTCAGCAAGGCGACCGGGACCACCGATGCCATCTGCGAAAACAGTCCGATGAACACCAGCATCACCACCAGCAGGATCCAGACCCGACGGAAGACCCCGCGCACCGCACGACAGCGCCAGACTTGCCAGGCATTGGTGACCACCACCGGGATGACCACCAGCGAGATCGCGGTCCGCGCATCGGTGACCTGCGCCAGCAGGCTGACTGCGGTGGTTGGAAATCCGATACCCAGAGTGCCCTTGACGACACCGGCCAC
>JABDKN010000087.1 GCA_013002205.1 Granulosicoccus sp. | reverse complement strand
TTGGCATGCAGGCGTTTGAGCGTAATGTCACCGGCGGAGCACACGTGCACCCAGTGGTTCTTCTTGTCCAGTTTCAAGGAGGTTTCATCCACATGCATCACAGGTGATGCCAGCAGCAGCTTGATGGCGTCTTGCTCCCAAGCATCCAGCGCCTGGTGCAGCTGCAGGATATACTTTAGCAAGACCGCCTCTGAGATCGCCCGACCGATGAGCGTCTTGAGTAGCTTTTGCACCCGACTCAGCGACACCATCTGGGTTATCAGCAGATTCAGTACGTAAGCCTTGATACCCAGACCGTACTGCACAGGGCCTGACAGATCAGACGCAAACTCACCCTTGGTGATCTGATGGCAGGACGGGCAGCATTTGATCTCAGCATCGACATGCTCTATGCGCTTCTCGAAAACAATGTCAATACGCGTGCGTCGCTCATAACCGGTGACCGTGACCTTGGACAGATTTTCGCAGCAGTGATTGCAGCGGATCACCTTGGCCACTTCACGAGTCTCTACGGTGCGGCTATTCTCAAACGGCTCGTCATTCTGCAACAATCCCTTCTTATTACTGCGAGAGCTCGTTGCACTCTGGTCCTCTTCGGTCTGAGAGGACGGGATGCTGGAATTCTTGTTGGTCTTGCGGGTGGATTTCTCCAAAAAGATCGCGACCAACATGTTCACGATCATCAGTAGAGTGTTAAAAAGCATCCGACTTTCATCAGAGACTTTCCCAGCCGCGCTCAGCCGGGCAATCTCTTGCTCGACCTGTGCGATCTCCTCGCGAATGGATGATGTATTGACGCTTGCCACGCATAATCATTTAGCATAGCTTCCCCATTGTACAAGCCCGTTTTCACGCCACACTGTAGATCACGCTCGGCTGAGGGTGTGAGCAGTTACACGCATGGATAGCCGGATGATTACACAGGCATCTTCTGCGGCTTGAGAGCCACCCTTGGACAATGTGGGCAGGAGTCAGTACTCAGTGGCATCAAAAGGGCGAGAAAACGGATCAGTCGTTGCACCGAGTCATCGCCCTGGACGAGCCTTAGCAGTGTGTCGGGTAGCCGGGCTGGATCCAACGCACAGGCGAACTGCCCTTGGAGTTCACGCCAGGTGCGCGTAGCGGGCAACTGCATGCGCCACCACCGGAACCAGCGTGTCAGGGTTCGCGGATCGACACCGATCTGACCAACCAGACGTTGTCGGCGCTCGGGCGTCAGACCGTGCTCAAGCGCCATGCTCAGTGTCACCACCACGCCCAAATAGACCCGCCGTCCGAAGTAGCGTACCGAGGGCGGTGTGCATCGACGTCGACAGCCGTCCCGGTCGCAGCAGAAACTCAGCCGGCTCTGGTAGTCCGCCCCCAGCTGCTCACGTGGCCAACCTCGCGGCTTTCTCGGGTAGCGCGCACTATGCAGGGTTCCACCGCAGGGGCATCCCTGTGATCTGATCGTGGCGGCTATTTCCCGATCAATATCGACGAGCAGTGACCAAATGCTGGCATCATCAAGCAAGGAATGACACACTGTGGTGTCTCCTGTATTTCTTCGCAGAACACAGAAGACACCCCTCTCGGGCAACTTTCAAGTTGTTCGAGGGGGACTTTTACTTTCCCTCGCGTAAAGTGATCAGAAAACGCGCCTTTGCCCTCGCAGAGACTGCTCGTGCTCAGGTACCCGATAGCGAACAGGAAGCGATGCGAGACCTGACACGCGCTCGAGGTGACATCAAGGCCCAGCAGCTCAAGGCTCGGCAGCAGCTTGGCGCCTTCCTGCTACGCCACGGATGTCTCTACTCCGGCGGCAAGAGCCGGTGGACCAAGATGCACTACAACTGGCTCGAGGAACTGCGCTTCGACTATGATTTGCAACAGGTGGTTCTGCAGGAATACATCAATGCCGTGAAAGAGGCCGATACTCGGCTGGCGAGTATGGACTCACTGATGCATAAGGCGTTGCCCACCTGGTCCATGGCGCCGGTGGTGTATTCACTCAAAGCCCTGCGCGGCGTGGATACACTGGCCGCCATGATACTGATGAGCGAATTGGGTGACATCAGCCGGTTCGAGTCTCCTCGCCAGTTGATGAGCTTTCTGGGCCTGGTACCCAGCGAACACAGCAGTGGTCCGACACGTCGGCAGGGTGCGATCACACTGACCGGCAACGGGCATGCTCGGCGTATTCTGGTGGAGTCCGCCTGGTGCTATCGCTTTCCTGCGCGTCAGACGATGCACCTCAAACGCAAGGCTGCCGATGCCAGTGATCAGGCCAAAGATATCGCCTGGAAGGCCCAGAAATGGCTCTGTGCTCGTTACAGGGACCTTTCTCAATCAGGCAAGAATACCAAGGTTGTTTGCGTGGCCATCGCCCGCGAACTGGTGGGCTTCATCTGGGACATCACCTGTCAGGAAATGCCCAGGGTCGA
>JABDKN010000070.1 GCA_013002205.1 Granulosicoccus sp. | reverse complement strand
ACAGCGGCGAGTAGCTCATCGATCGACCCGGCTGCAACGCCTCCACCAGCTTCTCGAACGGCATGTCCTGATGCTGGTAGGCCTGCAAGGTCATCTCTCGTACCCGACCCAGCAACTGCTTGAAACTCACCTCGCCGGACAGATCCGTGCGCAGCACCAGCGTGTTGACAAAGAAGCCGATCAGCGACTCGACCTGCACCCGCATACGGTTGGCCACCGGCGAGCCCACCACGATGTCCTCCTGTCCGCTGTAGCGACTGAGCAGCACACTGAATGCCGACAACAGGGTCATGTACAACGTGACACCCTGCTCCCGACCCAGCGCCCGCAGCTGATCGCTCAATCGGGCCGGCAGAGCAAAGCGGTGCACGCCACCGCGAAACCGCTGCACCGCCGGACGCGGATGATCCGTGGGCAGCTCCAGCAGCGCCGGTACACCCGAGAGCTGGGCCCGCCAGTACTCCAGCTGCTGGCCCATCAGCGCATCATCGAGCCACTGACGCTGCCAGGCTGCAAAGTCGGCGTACTGGATCGGCAGGGGTGCAAGACTTGCACTGATTCCGGACCGGTAGTCGTTGTACAAGCGGCTCAGCTCTTCCCGGAACACACCCATCGACCAGCCATCCGAGGCAATGTGGTGCAGCGTGATCAGCAGCAGGTACTCCGTCGACTGCCCAGTTGCCGCACTACCACTCTCACCCACACGCTCCACCGCGATCAGCGTGGCCCGGATCTTCAGAGCGTCGGACAGATCAAACGTCCTCTCACGCTCCTCGCTCACCAGCCGGTGTAACGAGGCGTCGCACTGCTCGCCACCGCCCTGTACACTCACCCGGCTCAGCACCAATGCCTCCTGTGTGACCTGCTGATGCGGCACTCCATCAGGCCCCAGTATGATCGCCGTTCGCAGCACCTCGTGGCGCTGGACGATCTGCTGCAGTGCTCGCTCCAGCGCCTCCACGTGCAACACGCCACGCAGGTGCAACGCATAGTGCATGTTGTACAGCGTACTGGCTCCTTCGAGCTGATCCAGAAACCACAGCCGCTCCTGCGCATGCGAGAGCATCAGAGCCGTCTCCCTGGTCGCCGGCACCAGTTCCATCTCACTGTCGCTCACAATCTCGGATTGTTGCGCATCGATGCGCGGTGCCAGACTACCCACCGTGGGACTCTCGAACAGCCACTTCAGCGGAAACTCGATCGAGAAGGCTTCCCGTATGCGCGACAGCATCTGGATTGCCAGCAGTGAATGCCCGCCGAGCTCGAAAAAGTTGTCATCCAGTCCTACTCGTTCTACATCGAGCAACGTGGACCATATTCCGGCCAGCCTCTCATCGGTGCTTGTCACCGGTGCTTCGTACTGCTCAGCCTGCAAAGCGCCCACGTCCGGCCGAGGCAAAGCACGTCTATCGACTTTCCCGTTGGGCAATCTTGGTATTTCATCCAGAAACACCCAGGCCGACGGCAACATGTAATCTGCTACATTCGCAACAAGAAATGCTTTCAAGGCATCCAATCCTGCACGCCTGCCGATAGCTGTGTTCTGCAAAATCACATAGGCCACCAGCTGAATCTCACCACCTTGATCCTCTATGCCACTGACCACTGCACCACGCACCAGGGCTGATTCTGACAACACCGCCTCGATCTCGGCAGGCTCCACCCGAAAGCCTCTTATTTTCAGTTGCTCATCGCTGCGTCCCAGATACTCTATGTCTCCATTGACCAGAAAGCGTGCTCGATCTCCCGTCTTGTAAAGTCGCTGCGTCGGCTCCAGTGGATTGGGGATAAACATTTCATCCGTCAATTCAGGAAGATTCAGATAGCCCCGTGCAACTTGAGCACCACCTATATAAAGCACTCCTTCCACGCCAATCGGTACTGCTTGCCGGTGCTCGTCCAGGATATAGGCCCGAGAACCTCTCAGTGGCCGACCAATCGGCACGCTGGACTCATCGTGTGAGCCGCTACCCATCTTTTTTTCATTGATTTCGTAGCTCAGCACGCCCACCGTGGTCTCGGTCGGACCATAGTGATTGATTACACGGCATTCGGGGGCAAGCTTCAAGGAACGTATCAATCCCCAGTGTGATGCTTCACCACCCAGAATCAAACGTTTAGCGGGCAATACGGATTCGCTCATCAGAGCGCTGAGATGAGACGGTGTAATTTTCAGGCAGTCGATTCGATGCTGTCCGAAATATCGAGATATGGCCAAGGGATCCAGTGACATCTCCCTGGATATCACATGCAGTGTTCCACCGGTGAACAATGCACCGAGCAGCATCGTCATCGATATATCGAACATGATCGGTTGCACCAGGGCATAGCTCATTGGTGAATGAAATTCGCACCGTTCAATCACACTCAAGGAATACTGAACCACCTGGCGGTGCTCGACCATCACCCCTTTGGGTTTACCCGTTGAACCAGACGTGAACAAGGTATACGCAAGGCTATCGCTGGGTACTCGTGTACCAGGATTACCAGTCGGTAGATCATGCCAGGCAGGCTGCCCGGCATCCAGGCACACGGTTTGCAACGCAGCCGATGCCATCATCTTTGTCATTTTCGCGTCTGTGGATCGCGATGTCACTAGTAAACTGATCCCGCACTCACCTATCATGTATCGCAGGCGCTGTACTGGTTGTTCCGGATCCAACGGGACATAGGCACCGCCAGCCTTGAGCACGCCGAGCAGTGCAATGATCATCTCCAACGACCGCTCCACACAGATGCCCACCATCTGATCGGCTCCCAGGCCATGCTCGATGAGGTAATGTGCCAACTGGTTCGACCGGGTATTCATCAGGGCATAGGACAAGCGCTCTTCGCCGAACTGTGCCGCGATGGCATTGGGTGAACGCACCACCTGTGCTTCGAACAGTTCGTGCAGACACCTGTCCTGCGGAAAGTCTGCACCGGTATCATTCCACTGCACCAGTAATTGCTGCCGTTCCACGTCGCTCAGCAGCGGCAGGTGCGAGACCCGGCAGCCAGGCTCTGCCACGATCCCTGCCAGCAGACACTCGAAGTTCACCGCCATACGCTCGATCGTCGATGCCTCGAACAGATC
>JABDKN010000069.1 GCA_013002205.1 Granulosicoccus sp. | reverse complement strand
GATCTGTTCGAGGCATCGACGATCGAGCGTATGGCGGTGAACTTCGAGTGTCTGCTGGCAGGGATCGTGGCAGAGCCTGGCTGCCGGGTCTCGCACCTGCCGCTGCTGAGCGACGTGGAACGGCAGCTATTGTTGACTGAATGGAACACCTCGCCGGACCAGACTGATGAACGGTGCATTCATACACTGTTCGAAGCGCAGGTGGAGCGCACCCCTGAGGCGATCGCCGTGTGTGCCGGTGATCAGCGGATGACCTATGCCCAGCTCAATGTACAAGCAAATCGATTAGCACATTACCTGATCGGCCAGGGTCTGGAGCTGGAGAGCACGGTCGGCATCTGTGTGGAGCGCTCGGTGGAGATGATCGTGAGCCTGCTGGCGGTGCTCAAGGCCGGAGGTTGTTACGTGCCACTGGATCCGGCCTATCCTACACAGCGACTGGCCTTCATGCTGGAGGATGTGGCCGCCTCGTTTATCCTGACGCAAGCGCATCTGCACAGCGTACTCGACCCGCTTTCCGGATCCAGGCCATTGCACAGGCTCTGCGTCGATGCAGATACAGCCAATTGGCACAGTGCCAGTGAGTCGAACCCGGAACGTGGTGCTGGTGCGCAGAATCTGGCGTACATCATGTACACCTCGGGCTCGAGCGGTGAACCCAAAGGCGTTGCCGTGGTGCATCAGGGCGTCGTGCGGCTGGTCAGAGACACGAACTACATGGTGTTCGACGCCACACAGGTATTTCTGCAACTGGCCCCCCTGTCGTTTGATGCGTCGACGTTCGAGATCTGGGGGGCGCTGCTCAACGGTGCCCGGCTGCAGATCATGCCGCCTGAGACACCCTCACTGGCATCGTTGGGAGAAGCGATTCGAGAAAAGGGGGTGACCACGTTGTGGTTGACCTCGGGTCTGTTCACGTTGATGGTGGATGAACAGCTGAGCGATCTTGCCTCGTTGAGGTATCTGTTGAGCGGCGGCGATGTCTTGTCGGTAGCCCATGTTGACAAGGCGTACAAGGCACTGCCCGGGACACAGATCATCAATGCTTATGGCCCCACGGAAAACACCACGTTCAGCTGCTGCCATGCAATCACAGAGGTGCCAAAGGCTGGCCAGTCCATACCGATAGGCAGACCGATAGCACACACGCAAGTGTACCTGCTGGACAGCCGGCAATTGCTGGTACCGTGCGGTGTAGTGGGCGAGCTGTACGTGGGTGGGGCAGGGTTGGCGCGACAGTATCTGAATCAGCCAAAATTGAGCGCTGAACGCTTTATCGACAATCCGTTTGCCCCGGGCCGACTTTATCGTACCGGTGATCAGGCCAGGTGGCGAGAGGACGGAACTATCGAGTTTCTGGGCAGACTGGATACTCAGGTCAAACACAACGGATTCCGGATCGAGCTGAGCGAGATCGAAGCGGTTCTGAAAAGCCATCCGAGTGTCAGTGACTGTGTGGTCGTCGCATCAGGACAGGGCAACGATAAGGTCCTGGTGGCCTATGTTGTCGCTCAGGAGGCTCCTGGTAGCGCCCGGTTGCGGCACTACCTTGGCGAACGTCTGCCGCACTACATGGTGCCGTCGCTGTATGTGCCACTGGATGCGATACCGTTGACGAGCATCGGCAAGGTGGATCGGCGTGCATTACCAGCCCCGGACCGCAATGCACGAGCGGCGAGCGAAAGCCGGGAGCTGGAGACCGAGGATGCACAGGCTCTGGCGGCTATCTGGTCCACACTGCTTGGCGTACAGCGGGTGGGACCGGATGACAACTTTTTCGAGCTCGGTGGGCACTCACTGCTGGCGATCCAGGTGCTGTCGCGCATACGGGAAGCCTTCTCGGTCGAGATACCGCTGAAGTGGCTGTTCGAGAGTCCCACGGTGGGTAGTCTGTCGGCGCGTATCGATGCGCTGCGATCCGCGAGTGCCCCGGTCAAAGCCAGTGCCCCGGTGGCATTGGCCAGGCGCGGTACAGTGATGCTCTCACACGCACAGGAGCGGCTGTGGTTTCTGGACCAGTTGGAAGGGGCCAGTGCGCTGTACAACATGCCCTATGCCTTGCACCTGCGTGGCGCGCTACAGGTGGAGGCGCTGGAGCGTGCCCTGCAGCAGATCGTCCAGCGCCACGAGGTGCTGCGAACGGCGATCGTGTCGGGGCCCGAGGGCATACCAAAGCAGCAGGTCACACAGGAGGCTCTGGTACTGCACCGGGTGAGTGTGCAGGGCCGCAATGAGGTGTGCGATGACGCGATTAAGCGGCTGGTGAGTGAGGAGCGTGAGAGGGCGTTTGATCTGCGCGCTGCACTGAAGATCCGGGCCACGCTGGTGACGGTGAACCGTGAGGCTGAGGGTGCGTCAGCTGGGCAGTCGGCAGAGTACCTGCTGCTGATCACGCTGCACCACATTGCCTCGGATGGTTGGTCGATGGGTGTGTTCCGGGAGGAGCTGGGCCGATTGTACAACGGTTACCGCGCTGGCGAGAGCGCTAGCCTGGCACCTTTGCCGCTGCAATACGCCGACTTCGCGGCCTGGCAGCGCCAGTGGTTCGATGAGGCGCAGATGGATAAGCAGCTGGAGTACTGGCGGGTCCAGCTTTCGGGTGCGCCAGAGCTTCTGGAGTTGCCACACGATCATGGGCGACTCGCCAAACCGGAAATCGCGGGCGATCGTTGTGGAATTTCGATAGATATCGAACTCTGTAGTCAGCTCAGGCTACTGAGCGTCAATCATAAGACTACGCTGTTCAACACCTTATTCAGCGCATTCACTATCCTGCTGGGTCGATTGGCCGATCAGGATGATGTGCTGGTGGGCATTCCCTCTGCCGGTAGACATCGCCGCGAGCTGGAGGAGTTGATCGGGTTTTTTATCAATACGCTGGTTATCAGAACAGATCTGTCGGGTAATCCAACGTTCAGTGCAGTGCTTGACGGTGTAAGAGAACGAACTCTGGAGGCATTCGAAAATCAGGATGTACCGTTTGAGAAACTGGTCGAGGTTCTCAAGCCGGCACGGGATATGAACCGGCACCCGCTGTTTCAGGTGATGTTCAACCAGGTACCAGAGCAGTCCGATCTGATATTGCAGGATTTGGAAGTAGCCCCGTGGCGGCACGCCGGAGCACTCTCGAAGTTTGATCTGACCGTTTATGTAAAGGTCGGGTATGACACGATAGATTTTCAGGCAGTATTTGACTCCAGTCTGTTTACGCGTAAGCGTATCGAGTCGATGCTGGATGAATATCGCAGTCTGCTGGAACAGGTCGCGCGCGAGAGTAATCGACCAATTTCAGACTACTCATTGCTGACACCCGCAGCACGTCCTCTGGTACCGGATCTCGGTAAGGAGATCGATGAGCCTGTTTTCGAGTCTGTTCCTGCGCAAATAGCTTATTGGGCGCAACAGGCACCGGATAAACTGGCGATATCAACCATCCGGTGCAAGTGGAACTATCGAGCATTAGTTTCAGCGACGAACAGGATTTCAGGAATCCTTGTCGAATACGGTGTGGGTAGAGGAGATGTCGTTGCGATCTGGGCGTCCAGTAGAGCCGAGTTGGTCGCAAGCATGTCAGGCGTATGGCAGATTGGCGCAGTTGTGTTTTTACTCGACCCCGGCTTGCCTGTGAATCGGCTGAAGCAACAGATTCGCGGTGCTGATGCCGGGTTTGTACTCTGTTACGAGGACACGAAGAATCTGCATTGGCTGAATGATGGCCGTGAACGACGAGCGACTCTCATCATGGTTGATATTGAGACAGCAGATGTTGCAGCAAGCCCTGACATCGAGCACGCTGTGCTGTCGAAGGATGATCCAGCTTATATATTTTTTACGTCGGGCAGCGCGGGTGAACCGAAAGGTATTCTCGGTACGCATCAGGGGCTATCACATTTCCTGGCGTGGCAGAGTAGTGAATTTACGGTATGTGAGACAGATCGTGTCGCTCAACTGACGGCACCATCATTTGATGTGATTCTGCGATCCACGCTGCTGGCTCTGGTCAATGGAGGCGTGTTGGTGCTGCCTGACCAGGTTGACGCGCTCGATAGTGACTATCTATTGAGGTGGCTTCAGCAAGAGCAAATCACGCTGTTGCATACTGTACCCTCGCTGGCCCACTCCTGGCTGATAAACGGCAATCAGGGAATCGAACTGCCGGCATTGCGCTGTGTGTTTTTCGCTGGCGAGCCGCTGCCCGGTAAATTGATCAATGATTGGCGTGCTGCATTTCCCGGATCTGGCGAGATCGTGAATCTCTACGGTCCCACAGAAACGACCATGGCGAAATCATTTTATCGAGTGCCACATGAGCCGGCGTCCGGTGTACAGCCGATTGGCTCGTCTTTGCCGCAGACGCAAATCGCAGTTGTTCGTAATGGGCATCAGTGTGGAATTGGTGAGAGTGGCGAGATCGTGATAAGGACGCCATACCGCACATGCGGTTATATCGGAAACAGTCAAGCCTTTGTAGTAAATCCCTGGACAAACGAGAGCACCGATCAACTATATTTTACTGGTGATGTCGGTCGCGTCAGTCCGGACGGACTTGTGGATATTCTGGGTCGGCTGGATTATCAGATAAAGCTGCGCGGAAATCGTATAGAGCTCGAAGAGTTAGAGTCCGTGCTTAAACAGCATGAGTCGATAGCCAACGCTGCGGTGGGTTGTCGCGGGGAGGATACTGATAAGCGACTGGTGGCCTATCTAGTTCTCAAGCCGGATCCGGTCAGTCATGAAAAGCTGCCTTTGCCGGACAGAGTTGGAGAATTGCGGAACCTGCTGGCTCGGGAAGTCCCGGCTTATATGGTTCCGGCATCGTTTGTCGAACTAGAGACCTTGCCACTGACGGCAAGCGGAAAGCTTGATCGTCGGGCGCTGGCACAAATTGATAAAGCCGAGATCAGATCCAGCGTGGAGTACCTCGCTCCTCAGTCTGCGGTTGAGATCACCCTGGTAAAGATATGGGAGGAAATTCTGCGGCGCGACGGGATTGGCATTGATGATGATTTCTTCCATCTCGGGGGGCACTCATTGATGGCGATTCGGGTGATATCTCGCATACGGGAAGCCTTCTCGGTCGAGATACCGCTGAAGTGGCTGTTCGAGAGTCCCACGGTGAGCAGCCTGGCGGCACGTATCGATGCATGGCAATACCAGGTTGC
>JABDKN010000045.1 GCA_013002205.1 Granulosicoccus sp. | reverse complement strand
TGAGATGCTAACGTCAACTGGAATTCCGGGATACACCCGGTATCACTTTCTGTCTGGAGCCGCCTCAATGAAGCGCACGTTTGATTTCGTCGGTTTGAACACGGTCATTTCTGAAGCGTTCAAACCCCTGCACCAGGTTACCCCTGCACTGGCGCGCAAGGCTGGTATGGATGCGGGCATGAAAGGCACGACGCCGTCCAATTGCCACCACTCGTATTTTGCTGAAGAAGCGCTGGAAAGTGAGTGGTATCGTGGTTATCGCATGGGTAAGCAGAATCGCGAGGAAGAATGAAGCAGGCAGGTGTCGCCAGACATCTGCCCGGGAATGAAGGTAATGTCATGTCACGGCCTGTGATCCCGTGTACTATGCCGCCGCATGAGCTGCCTGGACCTGAGCGACGCCGAGATAGTCAAAATCGCCGAGCCGATGATGGAAGACGTCATCCTCGGCGTATCCCGTCGTGACTACAAACTGCACAGTACCCAGTTTTCTGTCGATCTGAAAAGTCTCATCACCCATGATGAGTTCCTGCAGGCCTGCGATCAGCGTGAAGCGGATTGGGGGCTGCCTGGCAGCCGGGAGCTGGTGACCATCTTCCGCAAGCACAAATCCTTCACGGTCATCTGGAATCAGCAGTACACCCGTACCGATGAGCAGATCATGGTCCTGGTGACGATTGCACTCAAGGGTGGCCGATACTTCGTGGATTATTTTCTACTTCATTGAAGAGCTGACGTACCGGAATCGATTACGGGTTGTGGGTGCGAACACCTATCTGGTGGCAGCCTCCAGTTTCTGGCAAAGAAACTCGAGTACGTCGCTGTTCAACTGTGGTGTCAATTCCCGTATGTCCGACAGTTGCATGGAGTGCAACGCGGGGAGATCGTAAGGGGAGTGTTGCATGCCATAAGAGGTCGAGATGACACCGATGCACGCCAATACTACCCAGAACAGCATTTTCAGACTGCTGCGTACGATCTGTACGATACCAATGATGATGAGCAGCGCGCCGACCACCAGCATCAGCTCATCGGCAAAATCCAGTCGCAGGAATGCCTGCCAGTTATCCATGTGGTAGTCCTGAGGGTTCCGGGCACGCAGTTTAACCGCTGGGAGCCCAGGTGTACGGTGGCGACACTATCAGTTGATGATCTGTTCCTGGCGTTTAATTTGCTACTCTATAGAGTCTGACGTGGCCGTTAATCCACCAGGACGGCAAGCACCAATTCCCATCTATTTCACTCGCCCAGAGACATCAATGAATTTCTCAACAGTCCACTCGCGTCGCCTTGTGTGGGCAGGCAGTCTGACAGCAGTCGTCGGCCTGATGAGCTATGCGATTTATGCCGAGCGTGTACTCTACCTTGACCCCTGTCCGCTATGTATCACCCAGCGATTGTTCTATATCGGTATCGGGTGCTTCGCCTTGATCGGTCTGTTGTCCGTTCGCAGGTTGCGCATGCAACAGATTGCCGCTGGGCTGATGGCCTTGATGGCAACTGGCGGACTGGTGACGGCCGGGCGACAGGTCTGGTTGCAGCATCTGCCCGCCGACAAGGTCCCCGAATGCGGTCCCGGTCTGGCTTACTGGATGGAAAATGAACCGTGGCTTAGGACACTGTCACTGCTGTTCAAGGGAGACGGCAATTGTGCTGAGGTCGTCTGGACATTTCTCGGCTTCAGCATGGGGGAATGGTCATTTGCCTGGTTTGTGCTGTTCTTCGTGGTCGCACTGGTGATGCTGTTCAAGCAAAGACATGTGCGCGCGTGACAGCCCGGACGCCCGTACTTCAATCGCAGTAACAGACGCCTGAGTGCGGTGCTCTCGTGTTGGTCATTGTTCGGAAATGTGATCTTCTTACGGATCACCGGTGAGAATTAGTTGATGATGAACAACGGAACTGTCACTCAAGCCACCATCGGCGAGGAACTGAATGGGAAGTCTGCATCATCTGCCTACGGCTGCCAATGCCCATGCACGGCTACTCGAACAACTGGTCAGTGAGACCATCGCACGGCATCCGGACAGGGCAGTGGCGGAAATCTGGGCCGTCATGGCCAGGGAGACGATCAGTCGATATGCTGCTCCGCCCGCGCCCAGTCAACCTGTCCTGGATCTTGACAAGGTCAGCGGATTGACTCCGTTGCAATGCCAGCAGATGCATGCCGTCACGCAGAGCTGGCTGGAAAGTTATCTGAATGATGTTCGCAATCAATTGATGGGAATTCATCGTGATCTGCTTGGCCTGCAGAAACGTGTCGCCGAGTTGGAAGTCGAACGACAGCGAAGCTTATCACCCTAGATCAGCCAACCAGCCCGCACATGATGCGCAGCGGCCTGCCTGTCACGGATCACGGCCAGCGGGCACGGAACACCCTCAAGGTTCATGCAGGTGCATGCGTCGCAGGTCTGAAAAGCCCAGCCGGCCGACGCCTGGTAACTTCAGGGCAAGTGGCCACAGATCTATCCCGGCACTCAATCCCAGGAAGTTCACTTCCAACCCTTCTTCCCAGCCGGCCATGACTCCCCCATAGCCCCCGAGTGATAGCTGCAAGCCGGTTCCGCTGGGCGTCCTGCTGAGCATCGAGCCGCCGGGCAGGTAATCCTTGCCGATAGCGTTACTGGGCAGTTCCAGGCGCAATTCGGGCACTCTGCGTCCCAGGTAGGCCGTGAATGTGTTGCTGTTGGGGCCAGGCCAGACGTGGTAGGTGCTGTTGTAGGGGTAGTCCGTGGCCGCTGTGCGCAGGTGATCGATCAACACGTTTACGCGCTCGCCCCCTCGAAGGTCACGCAGTAGTGTGGGATGATTGCCAAACCATTTGGCGTCGGGTTCTCCGGTGCGGATCTGCACCGCATTGCCTCCCCAGTACACCCGGTAGCCAATGACTTCCAGACGTGTATAGCGCACCTCATCGGTGCGTCTCGTGGCAATCCAGGTGTGTACACCGAAGGCACCGCGCCAGCGAGCCGCCCGCGCGGAATACACCTGGATGACAGCCTCCCCGGGCTGTGCAGCAGGCGCCTGCTGCGTACTTTCGTGGTGATCGCCACTCCGACCCCCGCGATTGTCTGCCGAATAATGCGCAGCGACCATGCACCCGACGGGCATGAAGAACAGTGCCAGTATGATCAGCAGTATCCGACCAAGGTAGCGATGCAGGCGTTTCATCGTGGTTCCGCCGAATTGATAGTTCTTCCGGACGCCCTGCACTCGGCTTTACCCGGTCCCGGGCTTGGCAAGGCGGTGCCTGTTCCGGTACGCTCCAGTGCATGAAAAATCGACTTGAAGGTAAGCGCGCTCTGGTGACCGCCGCCGCGCAGGGCATTGGTGAGGCCACCGCACGTGCATTTGCCGATGCGGGGGCCGATGTCGTCGCCACCGACATCAATGCAGAAAAACTCGCCGAGCTGAGTGCGCAGACGAACGTGACCACTCACGTGTTGAACGTGATGGACAGGAGCGCCATCAAGGCGTTGATCGAAAAGGAGTCGCATTTCGATATTCTGTTCAATTGCGCAGGCGTAGTGCACCACGGATCTGTATTGGATTGTACGGAAGAAGACTGGAATCAGGCTTTCGACCTGAATGTCAAATCAATGTTCCGCATGAGTCAGGCAGTCCTGCCGGGAATGCTCGCTGCCGGCGGCGGTTCCATCATCAATATCTCCTCGATTGCTGCGCACAAGGGTCTGGTGAACCGGTTTGCCTACGGCGCTTCGAAGGCCGCCGTGATTGGCCTGACCAAATCGATTGCTGCCGATTTCGTGACGCAAGGTGTCCGCTGCAATGCCATTGCCCCCGGAACTGTCCAGTCTCCCTCCCTGGATGGTCGAATTGCAGCGTTTGACGATCCGGTAGAAGCCCGTAAACAGTTTATTGCCCGCCAGCCGATGGGCCGTCTGGGCACTGCCGAGGAGATTGCAGCGATCGCGCTCTATCTGGCCAGTGATGAATCGTCATTCACAACCGGTACACTGATGAAAGTGGACGGAGGCATGTCCATATGACGTTGCTGCGCTGCGGCGACGCAGGCTGCGAAAGACCAGGTGCTTTCGGCGACGGATAAACTTCGATCTACTCCAATCTCATCGATCTATCAAAGGTTCGATGATCCAAACAGACAAGACGGAAACAGCGCTGATATGAGTAACAAGGAACGAGTCGGATTCATTGGTCTGGGTGCCATGGGTGTCGGTATGGCTGCCAATGTAGTATCCAAAGGCTATCCACTGACAGTGCTTGGGCGCACACGACGCGAGCCTGTGGAACGTTTGCTGGCCATGGGGGCGACGGAGGTCAGGACACCCGCCGAGTTACGGCCCCGGTGCGACATCATCATTTTGTGCGTGACGACATCCGAGGCGGTAGAAGAGATCGTCCTGGGGGACAATGGTTTGCTGTCGTCGGGAGACAACCCGTTTCTGCTCATCGATTGTGGAACCTCGCGGCCGGATTCCACCGTGGCGCTGGGTGCCAGGCTTGCAGAATCAGCTTGTTCCATGATGGATGTTCCGTTGGGACGTTCTGCGGCCGCTGCAGAATCCGGCACGCTGAACATGATGGCTGGTGGCAGCATCGAGGATTTCAATCGTGCCAGGCCATTGCTGGAAACCATGTCCGAGAACCTGTTCCATGTTGGTGAACTGGGAGTCGGTCACCGGATAAAGCTGATCAACAATGGTTATTCGATGGCAGTGGCTTGTCTTGCAGCAGAATCGATGGCAACTGCGCGGGCAGGTGGGGTCGATCTGAAAGTGGTTAACCAGGTCATGAGCGCCGGTCCTAACCGCAGTGATTTCTTTGACTGGATGATGGCCTCGGCGATTGAAGGCGATGAGACCAAACTGGAGTTTGCATTGAAGAACGGACTCAAGGACATGGGCTATTTCAACGCAATGGCGGAGGAGGTGGGTGTCGACGCGACTCTGCCCATGGCGGCGCATGCACGATTGAAAGCCCTGGTGGAGGCAGGGCACGGTGATGAATACGTTCCAGCATTGATGCGACTGATCCAGGCATAAGGGGGCTGCCGACGGCAATCCCGGTGTGCCCTGCCATTCGTTCCATTGAGTCAGTATGCCCTTTACAGTTTGTCACGTTTGGCTTACGCTTGAAGACTCATGCGCAAATACAACTCGTTCTGCGTTGCTGGTCAGCAGCATTGCAGTCAAAGCGCTTATAAATCGGTACCTCACCATTTGGAGATGGAAAGATGAAGGCGGTAATCAAGATATCTGTCATCGCAGCCTGTGTCGCGACTGTGATCGGCTCCGCACCTGCCATTGCGCAGGATGCAGAAAAATTCACACTGCGTATCCAGACGCATTACGCACCTGAATCGGTCAGTGGCAAGCTCGCTGGTGAATTCATCGACGATATCCAGGTCATGTCCAACGGGCAGCTTGAAATCGAAATGTTCTATTCGTCCTCGGTGGTCAAATCGGTGGAAACGTTTGACGCGGCTGCCACCGGTATTCTGGATGGCGACATGACCGGTGGTGCCTACCAGACCGGTAAAGACCCGGCTTTCCAGTTCGTGGGTGACATCATGGGTGGTTATGATACGCCCTACCAGCAACATGCCTGGTTCTTCAATGGCGGAGAGGAGGTCGCACAGAAGCTCTATAACAAGTATGGCATGGAGCTGATCGGCTGGTGGATATACGGTCAGGAGTCGCTGGCCTCGTCCAAACCCATTGCCGGTCCGGATGATCTGAAGAACTGGAAATTCCGTTCACCCCCGGGCCTGGAGACCAAGATATTCGAAAATCTCGGTGCCAAACCGGTGGTCATGGATTTTACCGAGATCTTTACGGCACTTGAAACCAAACTGATCGACGGTGCCGATGCATCGGGATTGTCGAATAACCAGAGTCTCGGTCTGTACGATCTGGTCAAGCATGCCAACTATCCGGGCTTTCATTCCATGCCGTCGGATCATCTGGCTATCAACAAGAGCAAATGGGATTCACTGCCGGAGCATCTACAGCGTATCGTGAAAGTCGCCATGCAGAAGCTCGCTTTCCAGACGGCCATCACGTTCGAAATCAAGAACGCCGAGGCAGCGGCACAGCTCACAGCCGAAGGTGTCACGCTGTATGACTGGTCACAGGAAGATCGCAAGGCATTTCGTGCGGCGGCCCAGGCTGCCTGGGGCGACTTTGCCGAGGGTTCTGAGGAGGCTGTAGCGTTGGTCGAGAGCCACAAGGCATTCCTGAAGCAGCTGGGTATATCCGACTGATCCGTTCAGCACCAATCGACATTTGATGGTTGTCGTGAACAGGCCCGCTAGCGGGCCTGTTCACGTTTGGAAGACCGATTTCGTGACAGGCGGACAAGTGCTCCGCACAACAGGAAAGGCAGGACATGGTCGAACATGAAATAACCGGTTGGGTCGACAGGCTGAATTTCTGGTTCAGTCGTTTCTCCATGTGGCTGGTCGCGGTGATCATTGCGGTCATGGCCTATGAGGTCATCCTGCGCTATGCCTTCGAACGACCGACGCTGTGGGCCAGTGAATTATCGCTGTGGCTTGCTGGCATGGTCTACCTGTTCGCCGGGTTGTACGCCATGCAGCAGCGCGCACATATCCGCATATTCATTCTCTATGACATGGCGCCACGCTGGCTGAGAAAACTGTTCGATATCGTCTCCACATTATGCATCGTGATATTTGCGGCAGCCACCATCTGGGGCGGTTATGGTGAGGCCAAGGCGAAGCTTCTACGCTGGGAGACGTTTGGTACCGCTTTCGATCCTCCCATCCCGGCAACCATGAAACCACTGGTTCTGATAACCGTTCTGGTAATTGCGATTCAGGCCATATCCAATCTCATCTATGACTGGAATCGTGAACCTGAATCCCATTTGCAGCTCGATGACTGACTTACTCGCGCCTGCCGCCCACCGAACAATCGGACACGACTAGATGGATATCGGAACACTCTCACTGATCCTGCTGTGTGGCATGCTGTTGTTGCTGGCCATAGGTATGCCTTTGGGGTTTGCCTCGGGATTTCTTGCCGTCGTCGTACTGTTTCTGAAGTTCGGTCCAGACCTGCTACTGCGGGAATTCGGTACTGGACCGCTGAACATCCTTGCCCAGCGCATGTATGGCCTGACCACAGACTACGTGCTGATATCCGTGCCGCTGTTCATCTTCATGGCCTGTCTGCTGGAACGATCGGGCATAGCGCGTGATATGTACAGCAGTCTCAATGGCTGGCTGAGCAGAACACGCGGAGGGATTGCCATCGTCACCGCGGTCATGGCCATCGTCATGGCGGCCATGTCCGGCATCATCGGTGGCGAGGTCGTTCTGCTGGGCCTGATCGCCCTGCCACAGATGTTGCGACTGGGCTATAACCAGAACCTGGCGATCGGCACGATTTGCGCGTCCGGTTCGCTGGGCACCATGATCCCGCCCTCCATCGTACTGATCATTTACGGCCTGATCACCGAAACGTCCATTCATGCCCTGTTCAAGGCCGCCTTCCTGCCAGGATTCATGCTGGCAGGTTGCTACATCATGTACATCATCATCCGGACAAATCTGCACCCGGAGCAGGCCCCGTTGCCGGAACCTGCCGATGACGACCTGCCCAGTATGCAGAAGGCCTTCATGTTCGTCGGACTACTGGCCATGAGCGCCGGTGGACTGGCACTGGTTTATCTGGGCGTGCAGGTACTCCAGCTGATCACCGACCTGCTGTTCCCGTCCTCCGATCCGGACGCACAGCTCACGTCGGTCCAGTGGCGCATGCTGATGCCGTATGTTCTGGTGCCTGCCATCTTCCTGGCAGCGCTGGGCCCGAAGCGCATAGCCAGAACCTGGGAGATGGGCAAGGGCCTCATTGCTCCGCTGCTGGTCGTGGGTGTGGTTCTGGGCTCCATCTACGGGGGTATTGCGGCCATCACTGAAGCGGCGGCCATGGGCACGGTGGCGGTAATGTTGTTGATACTGTTTCGCGGTGAATTGACCTTCTCCCTGTTTCGCGAAGCCCTGATGCGCACGTTCAAGTCCACCGGTACGATCATCTGGGTGACCTTCGGTGCCACGGCGCTCGCCGGTGCCTACTCCATTGCCGGTGGTCCGACCTACGTTGCCAACATGATCGTGGGTGCGGAGCTGCCGACGATGGGCATTCTGTTGATCATGATGGTCATCTTCCTGTTTCTGGGTGCCTTCATGGACTGGGTTGGCATCGTCCTGCTGGTCATGCCGGTCTTCCTGCCCATCGTACTGAAACTGCCCGTTGATGAAATAGGCCTCTGGGGAACTCTCGATCCACGTCAGGTGTCCATCTGGTACGGTATCCTGTTTTGTGTGAATATGCAGGTCAGTTTTCTGTCGCCGCCTTTCGGCCCGGCAGCGTTCTATCTGAAGTCCGTTGCGCCACCGCACATCACCTTGCCGGATATCTTTCGCGGCTTCTTGCCGTTCATCGGCCTGCAGTTGTTTATCCTGATGCTGGTATTATTTTTTCCGTTGATAACTACCGTGTTCCTTTAATGGTCGAGACTACTCCAGTCGTCTGGTACGACGGCAAAGAATCTGCCGGCCAGCCCTTTCTGAGACTGGCGCCCGCAGACAACGTCGCTGTTGCACTGCGCACTCTCAAGGAAGGTGAACAACTTGACCTGCCTGCCAACGAAGTGAGATCGGCCCCGGACGCGGTCCCGGACGCGGTCCCGGACACGGTCCCGGACACGGCGTCACCTACCCTGGTAGTTGCCTCGCGTATCATGAAAGGCCACAAGATAGCGCTGGTGGATGTGCAAAAGGGCGGGCGTGTGGTCAAGTATGCGCAGTTGATTGGCGTGGCGGCACAGGACATCAAGGCTGGCGAACACGTTCATACACATAATCTGTCATTCACTTACAACGATACGACACATTCCCGTAACGCGGATCTCAGGCCGGTTGTGGTCGAGTGTACGGATTCGTTCCAGGGTTATCAGCGAGCTGACGGTCGGACAGGCACGCGCAACTACATTGCCGTCATCAGCAGTGTCAATTGCTCGGCGACGGCCGCCAATCGTATCGCCCATGCCTTCGATCATGGTGCCTTGGACGGCTATGCCAATGTCGACGGTGTGGTCGCCTTCACGCACGGCACCGGCTGTGGAATGGATGCAGCGGGGGAGGGATTCCAGAACCTCCAGCGTGTGCTGGCAGGCTATGCGCGACACCCGAATGTCGGCGGCGTTCTGCTTGTCGGACTCGGTTGTGAAACCAGCCAGATTGCCGGAACTATCGAGTCTCACAAGCTGGCCAGCGGTCCATTGCTGCGAACCATGAACATCCAGACAACCGGGGGGCATGTCAAGACCATCGCCCGGGGTGTGGAAATCGTCAACAGCATGCTCGAAGAGGTCAATGCAATCGAGCGAACCGCCTGTCCTGTTTCGGCATTGACGCTGGCTTTGCAGTGCGGTGGTTCTGATGCGTGGTCAGGCATTACCGCCAATCCGGCGCTGGGTCATGCTGCGGATCTGCTGATCCGTCAGGGGGGCACGGCCGTGCTTGCAGAGACGCCGGAAATTTACGGTGCCGAGCATCTGCTGACGCAACGGGCAGCCAGCGATGAGATCGCGGATCAACTGATACAGCGCATAGAATGGTGGCAGGACTATGTCGCCCGTAACAACGGATCGCTGGATAACAACCCTTCGCCGGGTAACAAGTTGGGTGGCTTGACCACTATTCTGGAGAAGTCTTTGGGTGCAGTGGCCAAGGGTGGCACTACGATGCTCAATGGCGTCTTTCGCTACGCTGAAAAAGTCGACAGGCCGGGTTTCGTGTTCATGGATTCTCCGGGATACGATCCGGCTTCCGTGACCGGGCAGATCGCATCGGGGTGCAATCTGGTGGCCTTCACCACCGGGCGGGGTTCCACTTTCGGCAGCAAGCCGGCGCCATGCCTCAAGATCGCGACCAACACCGATATGTACCGCCAGCTTTCCGATGACATGGACATCAACGCCGGAACGATCGTCAGTGAAGGAGATTCGGTGGCTGATGTCGGTGAACGTATCTATGCCCGATTACTGGAAGTCGCATCCGGATCGTTCACCCTGAGTGAGGTTCACGGGCTGGGCGATCATGAGTTTGTCCCCTGGCAGATCGGCGCAATCATGTAGCCTGGCGCGTTGCCGTTGGTGAATCGACTGAGACGGGCATGCATACTCTGATACTGGGGGCCGGGTACAGTGGTCGGTACATTGCCGGCAAAGCGCAGGAACTGGGGTCAGTGTGTGGTACTAGACGGACGGCCGAAGGGGTCGCCGAACTGACGTCGCACAATCTAGCAGGCTGTATTCTCGATGATGAGGTTTCTACTGCCGTTGCCGGGCAACTGTCCAGAGTCACACACCTGCTGGTGAGCGTGCCACCGCAACGTCAACTGCCATTGCATGATCCCATGCTCGAGCTGTTGCGGCAGCCGCTGGCAGCGTCGGCAGGTGCGCAGGCCTCGACGCTGATGGAATCGTTGCGCTGGATTGGCTACCTGTCGACCATTGGGGTCTACGGGAATCATGACGGCGACTGGGTGGATGAATCGACTCCGTGCACATCGACGCAGCTGCGCTCCAAAGCGCGTATCGCGGCGGAGGAGGCATGGCAATGCCTGGGAAGGGAACTCTCGGTGCCGGTCAGTGTGCTGCGCCTGTCAGGCATATATGGTCCTGGCAGAAATGCCGTGGACGATGCGAGGTCAGGCAGTCGGCGCATGATCGTAAAACCGGGGCAGGTGTTCAATCGCATACATGTTCAGGATCTGGCCAGAGCAACGCTTGCTGCTGCACAACAGCGCTACGATGGCATCCTGAATATCACCGACGATGAACCTGCGCCACCTCAGGATGTGATCCGGTATGCGCATGCGCTGCTCGGCACGCCCGCGCCTGATGCGCAGCCATTTGCCACGGCCGAGCTGAGTTCGATGGCACGTTCGTTTTATGCTGAGAACAAGCGAGTCTGCAACGCGTTGAGCAAGTCGGCACTGGGGTTCCGCTATCAGTATCCAAGCTACAGGGAAGGCTTGGCGTCACTGATGTCCAGCGAGGTGTGATCACGCTGCAGCACTTTGTGCGCACCCGGGTAACGCATTTCCGGTGATCGACACCTACTGGCACAGCATCATGCTGGATCCCTTGCTGCAGCCGCTGGTGTTCAGCGCGTTTTTCATCTATTTTGTGGCCGGTGTCGTCAAGGGCACTCTGGGTATCGGATTTCCAACCACCGCAGTCAGCCTGCTGGCGCAGGTCACCGATGCGCGGACCGCGATCTCGCTGGTGGTCATCCCGGTGGTGGTCACCAATG
>JABDKN010000211.1 GCA_013002205.1 Granulosicoccus sp. | reverse complement strand
AGGCTGGGCTGGAGTCGGCTCAGCGGCCGTTCGTTGATCGGCAGGTGAACGATGGCTGCCAGCAGGCCGAGAAGGATTCCGGCCCACCACATGCCATCGTAACTGCCGGTCGAATCGTAGAGTACGCCGCCGAGCCATACGCCGATAAAGCTGCCGAGCTGATGGCTCAGGAAGACGATGCCGAACAAGGTAGCCATATATCGAACACCGAAAACCTGCGCGATGATGCCGGTGGTCAGGGGTATGGTGGATAACCAGAGAATTCCCATGCTGGCAGCAAAACACAGAATGACCAGGGGTGTCTTCGGTAGCAGCAGCAAGGACAGAATCACCACCGCTCGTGTGAAATAGATGGCAGAGAGACTGGTTTTCATACTGAAGCGCTGTCCCGCTACACCGGCAAGGAAGGAACCGACGATATTGAACAGGCCGATCAGGGAGATACTCCACGCACCGACTGACGGGTCCAGCCCGATGTCCCGCACGTAGGCCGGGAAATGAACGGTAATGAATGCCACGTGAAACCCGCACACGAAAAAGCCGGTGGTCAGCAACAGGAACCCTCGATGAGCAAATGCCTCTGTCAAAGCGGCTCGCAGGCCCAGTTCGACGGTATCCGTGGGTACCGGTGATTTCACAGCAGGCAGGACGAAGGCCAGAGGCACCATTGACAGGACGATCAATGCAAGTACCGAGAGGGTCGCCGACCAACCCAGCGCCTGGATGAATGACTGGGACAGTGGTGCAAACATGACCTGCCCCAATGAGCCTGCCGCGGTTCCCAGTCCCAGTATGAGCGTTCGTCGTTCCGGTCCGACCACCCGGACCATCGCAGCCAGGGCCAGGGAGAATGCCGAGAATGCAACGCCCAGCCCGCTGAGAATCCCGGCACTGACATAGAACCAGGTAGTGCTCTCGACGACCCCCATCAAGTAGAGCCCGGCAGCATACGTCACGGCGCCTGCCATGATCACCCGGGCTGCGCCCAGCTTGTCCGCCAGTATTCCCGCCAGTGGCAAACCCAGGCCCCAGAGCAGATTCTGTAAAGCCAGGGCCAGGCCAAAGGATTCCCGGGACCAGCCACGGGTGACAGTCATCGGCTCGAGAAACAGCCCCAGCGACGAGCGCGCACCGAAACCGACGGCGGCAATCAGACAACCGGCGAGAATGACCAGCAGCGGCGATCGCCAAGCCGTTCGCGTGAGATTTTCCTGGTTCATAGGGCGCGCAGTGTGACGGTTGGCAGTGTGTCCCGGACGCGCACCGTCATCGTGGCCAGCGCGCTGAATGAAGGCCGGACGGGGTTATCAGTTTACCGAATTCATGGCGTGATCTGGCTGGCATTCCAGCCTGTGAATGCAAAGCAGTTCCAGCTTTGACTGACGATTGGGCATGGCTTTAAACACAAGGGCATTCATGGACGCTTCAATGGACCGCTATAGATATCAATGGACGTATTCATCAGGCTTTTCCCAAGGTTTCGGGTCAGCCTAAGGATAACGTCACACGAGAACAATAATAATAAAAAGTGAGTCCAGTCCATGAGCTTCTCAACTACCCGGAGGGCTTCGATGGGTCCAAGCAGAGCATTACTGTCTGCCGGACACACATCGCCGACGCTATCCGTAGCCCTGGTATCGTCTGTGGCCCTGCTGATGCTTGCAGGTTGTGCACGAGCCAGTGACCCCGAACTCTTTCGCGCAGATCCAGCCCTGCAGAACGACTTTACCGCCTCGCTGCCGACACATGGCAGCACGGGCGGTATCAAATATGAAATCATCCAGGGTCTGGCAGTATTCGAAGGTGACATACTACTGGGCGCAGTTGATGAGTCGGGCACCATCCCCGGCAAGATGCGCTCGCGGGGCCTGGCCAGAAGCGACGCATTCGGTCGATGGCCCGACGGCATCGTCCCCTACCTCGACCCGGTCGACAACTCGCCAACCCAGCAGAAGAATATCCGCGAGGCCCTCGAGCACTGGATGGAACGTACGCGCATCACGTTTGTGGAGCGTACACCCGACAACGAGGAGCAATACCCGCACTACCTGCGCTTTGAAAGCAGCTACAGCTGCGCCTCGTACGTGGGCATGCAGGGCTTCGAGCAGGCGATCATGGTATCGGACGCTTGCTCGGCCGGGAGCATCATTCATGAGATCGGCCATGCACTGGGGCTGTTTCATGAGCACACCCGCTCCGACCGGGATAATTACGTGCAGATTGACTGGGAGCAGATCGTCGATGACAAGGACATCAATTTCGACGTGCAGAATGCCAACACACAGAATCTCGGGCCCTATGACTATGGTTCAATCATGCATTATGGTGAATATTTCTTCAGCAAATCCGGGCTACCGACCATCATTGTTGCTGACGGTGTAGAGATAGGACAGCGCATTGAACTGAGTGAGACCGATGCGCAGTCGGTGGACCAGATGTACGCCACCGACCTGGCATTGCTGCCGCCTGATACCACCACTGGCGCCACTGGCCTGGAATTGGGTGTGACGGTATTGAACCAGGGGAATCTGGGGGCTCACGCACTGGAACTGGTCGTCAAGCTACCCGGGGCGACACAGTGGCAGGGAATTTCCCGGGACAGCGGCTGGCAATGTGCCAGCTATGGGGAAGAGCTGCGCTGTACCCGCCCTACTCTGGCGGAACAGACTGAATCCCGTTTCACCCTGGCGGTGGATCCGGGCACCGCCAGCTCTGAGGATGTCATGATGTTGCTCAGCTCACGAACACTGGACGGGAACACTTCCAACAATCACTACAACGACGACGGCTCGTTGACAGCGGCAGCAGGCAACGGAGGTGCCAGGAGCAATGCATCGGAGCCCGCCGCTGCGGCCGCAAACGACAGCGACGCCCAAGCGGTGGCCATCATGCCTGCAATGGCTTCCGCACAATCCGGATCCGGAGCCAGCGATGATGCAGCCGGAGGCGGTGCAGGCAACGGCAGTCTGGCATTGCTGGTGCTGAGCCTGATCGGCTGGCGGCGCCGACAGGCGCTCGCCAGGCACTAAGAGGAGTCTGCGCAGGTTCCTGGCGTTCTGATTCTAGCCAGGCGTTCATCAGCGTCCGGCATGATTCAGTAAACCAGGCAAGGTACCATGGCCATCATTCACCAGTGACAGTGCATGATGACCACAGCCAGAGCCCTCAATGTCATGGTCTCCGCCGGTGAGGCCTCCGGTGACGCCCACGCCGCCAACGCGCTTGAATCTCTGAGATCCACCCGGGTAGCCTTTACCAGTTTTGGCATGGGTGCCGATATGCTGAAGGGCGCGGGTACCGAACTGCTGGTGGATTGCCGGGACCTGGCCGTCATCGGTATCGTCGACGTACTGACCAACTATCCCAGATTCATGCACCGTCTGGGGCTGCTGCGCCGGGCAATGCGCATCCGCCAACCGGATGTGCTGTTGCTGGTGGACTACGCAGATTTCAACCTGAAGCTGGCTGAGAGCGCGAAAAAGCTGGGGATACCCGTACTTTTCTATATCAGTCCGAAAGTATGGGCATGGCGGGCCGGACGAGTAAAGCGAATAGGCAGGCTGGTCACACACATGGCCGTCCTTTTTCCGTTTGAAGTCGAACTCTACGAACGCGCCGGTGTCCCGGTGACCTACGTCGGCAATCCGGTCGTGGCCGACGCCGTATCACCCTACACAACAGCCGAGGCACGCGTGTATTTCGATCTCGATCCGCAACGACCGGTACTTGCACTGCTGCCCGGTAGCCGAAGTGGCGAAATCCAGCGTAACCTGCCCGCCATGCTGGCCACGGCACACATCATCGCCCGGGAACAGCCCGACTGCCAGTTCCTGATTCCGATAGCACCGACACTCGATCCCGACCTGATCACAGCCACTGTCGGCTCTGCATTTCCAGGTACTCTCAAAGTTGTCACCGGTAATTCCCGGCATGCCATGCGTGCCGCCGATGCCGCATTGGTTGCATCAGGCACGGCAACACTGGAAACAGCCCTGATAGGTACCCCGCTGGTAGTGATGTACATTGTCAACAGAATCAACTATGCGATCATGAAACGTCTGATCCGTATTCCGGATATCTCGCTGGTGAACATCGTTGCACGCAAGCGAATCGTTCCCGAGTACCTGCAGGAGGAGGCCCAACCCGGGCCCATGGCGGCCGAACTGACGTTGCTGATGCATGATTCTGAACGTCGCAGAACGATGCTGGCTGAGCTTGCGCAGCTGAAGGCGGCGATGGGAGATGCGAACGCGTCCCGACGAGTTGCGAAGCTCATACTCGAATTGAGCGGATCGGCGGAAACCTGATCTTGCCGAATCACACAAGGCTCGGGCGTTTCAGCGTAGTTCCCGGCTAACGGACGACACCCCGTTCACTGTGCTCGATGAAGTGGATCAACCGTGCAACTTCGGGAAATCGTGCAGCGTCTTCCGACAGGCTGGCAATTGCCCGGTCTCGCTCACCGTGGTTTCTCAACAGCACCTTGTAGGCTCGATGCAGGGCTCGAATCGTCTCTTCACTGAAGTCACGTCGCCGCAAGCCATTCTTGTTGATACCCTTGGCTTCTGCATAATTGCCGACCACCATGGTGAAAGGCGTCACATCACGGTTGGCAACCGAATTCAGGCCCACAAACGCGTGTTCACCAACCTCACAGAACTGGTGAATACAGGCGAAACCCGCCAGTATGGCATGATCGCCAACTGTGACATGCCCGGCCAGGGAGGCGCCGTTGGCCATGATGATCCGATTGCCGAGAATGCAATCATGTGCGACATGGATGTAGGCCATGAACAGATTGTCGTTACCGATGCGGGTCACGCCGCCACCGCCTTCGGTACCTCGATTGATTGTCGCGAACTCGCGAATGGTGTTGCGATCGCCGATGTGCAGTGCTGTGGTCTCTCCCGCGTATTTCAGGTCCTGGGGGTCATCGCCTACAGAGGCAAACTGAAAGACACGGTTGTGCATTCCAAGAGTGGTCGGTCCCTTGATGACCACGTGTGGACCGATAGTCGTGCCAGCGCCGATGGACACATCGGCACCTATGATGGAATAGGCACCAATCTCGCAATCGTCGGCGATCCTGGCGGAGGGATCAATGATGGCCGTGGGATGAATCACTCGTCAATCTCGTTCCTGGCGATGAGAACTTCGGCTGAACAGGCCAGCTTGCCTGCGACACTGGCGGTGGCAGTAAATCGCCAGATTCCGCGTTTTTCCTTCTGCACGTGGACGTCGAAGATGAGCTGGTCACCGGGAATCACCTGGCGTTTAAAGCGGGCTTTGTCGATACCCACCAGCAGATACAGGGTTTTTTCACTCGGGTACCCACCCAGACTCTTGAAGGCCAGCAGTGCCGATGCCTGCGCCAACGCCTCGAGAACCAGTACACCGGGAAAGATCGGCGACTGCGGGAAATGTCCGGTGAAAATGGGCTCGTTGAAGGTAACGTTTTTCAGTGCCTTGAGAGACTTGTGGGGTTCAAAGTCAATCACTCTGTCGACCATCAGGAAGGGGTAGCGATGCGGCAGGTACTTCAGGATTTCACGAATATCATCCACAGTGCGTTGGATCCTTTGATAGCAGGTTCATTCGACATTCTTCAGGCGTTCCAGCCTGCGGATGCGACGAAGCAGTTGATCGAGCTTGCCAAGAGTAACAAAACTGCGACGCCACGCCTGCTCCGGTTGCAGAGGCATGCCGGATCCGTAGCGGCCCGGGTGCTCGACAGACTGTGTTACCAGCGATGCGGCATTGATCACGACGCCGTCTGCGATCGTCAGGTGGCCGATGATGTTGCAGGCACCACCGATCTGACAATCGCGGCCGATTCGGGTACTGCCGGCAATACCGGTACACCCGGCCACAGCTGTGTTCTCCCCGATGTGCACGTTATGCGCAATCTGGATCTGATTGTCCAGAATGACACCATCGGCAATCACGGTCGGATCGATGGCTCCGCAGTCGATCGTGGTGTTGGCACCGACGTGTACTCGCGCCCCGATGCGTACCCCACCGGTCTGCTGGATCTGGTGCCAGCCATGGTGAGTTCGGGCGTATCCGAATCCCTCGCTGCCTATCACCGCACCGGATTGCAGGCGACACGCTTCACCCAGATGTACATTATCGAGAATGGTCACCCCTGGAAACAGGTGACATCGCGCCCCGATGACCACCTCCCGACCGATGAAGCAGTGCGCCCCGATGACGACGTGTTCCCGGATTTGCGATCCTGCCGCGATAACGGCTCCCGCACCGATGTGCGCGCTGTCCGCAATCCGGGCAGTCGGATCCACCACGGCACTGGCGTGCACACCCGGCGCCATGGCAGTGGCTGGTTTCAGCAACCACGACGCCTCGGCATAGCTGGCATAGGGATCCGGGCTGACCAGGCAGTTGCCTGGCGCAAGCGCGCGCAGGGATTCGGGCACGATCACAGCGCCGGCACGGGAACGCCGCAAGGCATCTGCATAGCGAGCCCCGACGACGAATGCAAGCTCGTTGTCCCCCGCTTTATCGATGGCAGCCAGCGCGGTGATGTGCTGTGAACCGTCGCCATGAAGCTTGACCTTCAGAGCTCTGGCCAAGTCTTCCAGAATCATTGCCTTACGTGGGTGTCAGGTTCAGTTGGCGGATTTCAAGCGTGCATTTTCACGTTCCAGTGACTCCAGAATACGCTCGGTCACATCGATGCGCTTGTTGGCGAACAGCACGCCATCGCTGACGATCAGGTCGTAGTCCTGCTGCTCGCCGAATTCGGCAATGGCCTCCAGCACCAGAATACGCACCTTCTTGAACTCGTTGTTTTTCTGGATATTGAGCTCCTCCCTGAAGTCCTGCTCGCTACGTTTGATGCGGCGTTCCAGTCCCCGGGATTCGCGGTCCAGCTGAGCCAGTTCCGCCTCGGGCAATTCCAGACTTGAATCAGCCAGCCTGGCCATCAGTTCCGCCAGTTCGGCTCGCTGAACTTCAAGTTCCGACTGCCTGGGTCCAAACTCGTTCTCCAGGCGCTGCTCAGCTTCCAGTGCCTGCGGTGCTCTGTCGATGAGATAGGGAATGTCCACGAAGCCGATACGGGAAAGTGCGGCGTTCTGTCCGGCTGCCGCGGAAGTACTCGGTGACAGCGGTGCAATCACACTGAATATCAAAATTACCAGCCACAGGGCCACCGGCCATGACTGCTTGTCGTATACGTTAATCAATGGTTGACCCCTCGAGGTTGCCCTCTGACGATGAAACTGTGCTCATCGCTAGAAGATAGAGCCGATCGTGAACTGGAATCGCTGTCTCCTGTCCTCTTCCCGATCGTTATAGGGGTTGGAGAGACTGAATGTCAATGGTCCTACGGGAGACAGCCAGACGAAAGCGATGCCATAAGAGCCGCGAAATTCATCGACATCGAACGAGTCGGTGTCTCGAAATACGTTGCCGAAATCGCTGAAAAGACTTAGGCGGGTAGCACCCGGCTCCTCAACGAAAGGAGGTGGGAATATGACCTCCACGGTGCCCAGTGTCCGGTAATCGCCACCCGCGGCATTATCACGACTGTCCTTCGGGCCGAGGCTACCCGTCCGGTAACCACGCAGTGTCCTGACGCCACCTGCATAGTACCGATTGAAGAAAGGCAGATCCTCATAATCTCCGTAGCCATAGCCCGAATCGATCCGCAGTGTCGTGGAAAAAGTGTAGCGCTCGGTGATGGCCTGGAAGAATTCGAATCCGTAACCGAGCTTGTAATAGGTGTAGTCGCTACCGGGGATGGCTGCCTCGAGTGATAACCGGTTCACAGAACCATCGGTGGCGAACACCGTGCGATTCCGCGTGTCATAGGTGAATCCGAGGTTCACGTCGTAGATATTGAAGGTATCCCCCTCCTCCTCCACGAAATTGATGATCTCGTCGGGTGACTCACCGGTGGTTCCAAGCTCCGTACGCTCATAGCCCGCACCGACGCGAAACGTAGAGAACTCGCTCAGCGGAACACCGAAGCGCACGCTTGCACCGCGGGTACTGGCCAGATAACGTGACGTCGAGCTCTGATTGCTCGTGTCGGTTTCCCGTATGAAGGCGCCGACCGTTCGACTGATTCCGTCATCGGTAAAGTAGGGATCACGGAAAGACAGTGAGAGCTGGCGCGTGGTCCGTGAGTTGTCGAACGAGAACTGCAGGCTCTCGCCGGTCCCGAAAAGATTGTCCTGCTGAAACGCCAGGTTGACCGTGGTTCCACCATCGCTGCCATAGCCCAGACCGGCACTGAACGAACCGGATTGCCCTTCCTGCACCGTGACCTCCAGATCTACCTGATCATCGGTACCGGGCACTCTGGGAGTGCGGATACTAACGCTCTGCATGAAAGCCAGACGCTGCAATCTGATACGCGATCGATTGACCAGGGCCGGTGAAAATCGACTGCCTTCTACCTGACGCATCTCACGTCGGAGTACCTCATCGCGGGTCTTGTATTGCCCGTTGAAGGTAATTCTCCGGACGTAAACCCGCTTGCCGGGATTGATCACGAAGGTCAATCCAACGTCCCGCGACTCATCGTTGATATCCGGTATCACATCAACCTCCGCAAACGCATAACCATCCTGCCCGAGGCGATCATTAATGGCATTGCTGCTGCTCACGATATCCTTTCTGGCGAACACGTCTCCTTCATTGACCTGGATCAAACTACGCAGCTCATCGCTGGGGATGTCCACGTCACCTTCGAGCTCGATGTCGCGCAGGGTGTATCGCTCACCTTCACGAATGTTGATGACAATGAAAATATCCCGCTTGTCCGGTGAGATTGAAACCTGGGTAGAATCCACCTCGAAACGTATATAGCCACGATCCTGATAGTAGGATCGAAGTGTTTCGATATCGGCTGCGAGCTTTACCTGCGAATACTCATCGGCCGAACTGAACGGGTTTACTTTTTTTTCGCTGGATTGCAGCAGGCCAAGCAAGGTCTTGTCGTTGAATGACTCGTTGCCGATGATGTTGATATGCTCTATACGCGCCACGGCCCCCTCGGTGATGGTGATCTCCAGAGCCACCCGGTTGCGCTCGAGATCTTCGACCTTGATATCGATCTGGCTACCGTAGTTGCCTGAACTGAAATAGACCCGACGCAGCTCGCGTTCGACGGTTTCCAGAATCGAACGGTTATAGACACGACCCAGGGCGATATCCGCCTGACGCAGGGACCTGGTCAGCTCTTCAGTCTCGATCTTCTTGTTACCACTGATCTCGATGCTGCCGATGGCCGGCCGTTCCTTTACCGTCACCACCAGTGTATTGCTGCCACGACGCTTGATGACGACATCGCTGAACAGGCCGGTTTCGTACAGCGCACGCAGCAGCCGGGCACTGTCCTGCGCCGGCACGAAACGATCACGGTTACGAATCGGCAGATAGTTGAGGATGGTGCCCAGATCGATTCTCTCGTTACCTTCGACGACGATATCCGAGACCACGAATTCACCGCCTGTCGATCTGGCCGGTGCATTGCCAGACGGCTCCTGTGCCCGGACGTGAGCAGAGACGATGGCCAGCAGTAGCAGCAGGCTCAGAGATGACAGGTGTAAACGACTCATTGGACCAGTCGCCAGATGTCATTGTAGAAAGCCAGGAACATCAAACCGCCCAGCAGCGCCACGCCCACCTGCTGGCCGATGATCTGTGTTCGCTCAGACAGTGGTCTGCCCCGAACGGCTTCCACGGCGAAGAACAACAAATGCCCACCGTCGAGAATCGGTATGGGCAACAGGTTCAACACGGCCAGACTGATACTGATCAGGGCAATGAAATTGATGTAATGGTCCACGCCGATGCTGACCGATTGTCCGGCATACTGGGCAATGCTGATAGGTCCACTAATGTTGTCCAGAGAGGCCTGGCCGAGCAACAACTTGCCCATCATGCGCACCGTCAGCACAGACATATCCCAGGTGCGCAGGACGGCTTGACCAAATGCTTCCAGCGGAGGATACCTGACCACAACCTGTGCCTTTCCGGACAGTTCGGCAGACTGCGACTCCTTCACGCCGATGCGCCCGACGGTAACATCGCCCGCCTTGAAGGGCTCTGGAACCAGCGATCTGGTCAGCCTGTTGCCCTGGCGCTCGATGACAAGCTCCAGCGGAATACCGGCACTGGGCTGGACCATGTCGACCAGGGTACGCCAACTGTCGATCGGCTCGCCATTCACTGACAGTACGCGATCCCCAGCCAGCAATCCGGCTGCCTCGGCAGCACCGCCAGCCATGACTTCGCCGAAGACGGGTTCCACTTCAGGCCACCAGGTTCGAAAACCCAGATTGGCCACCGGATCACCGTCTGCCTTGAGCATCTCTTCCTGCGTCACCGGAAGCTGTCGTATCAGTTGCTCGCCGGCCGCATCTTCCACCTCGATATCCACCGTGCCAGACGCATTCATGGAAGATTCAAGCAGGGCAATCCGGGCATCGCTCCACGTAGGTGTCTGCTGACCGTTGACCGAGACGATACGATCCTCATACTGAAAACCAGCAAGCTCTGCGGCGGAATCGGCTTCCGGCACCCCTACCAGCGGCGCAACACCGCTGATTCCAATCATCATCACCAGCCAGTAGGCGACTATGGCGAGCAGGATGTTAGCTGCAGGACCCGCAGCCACAACGGCACTGCGAGCCCACAATGGCTGCTGATTGAACGCGCGGTGACGCTCTGCTGCGTCGACTTCGCCCTCCCGCTCATCCAGCATCTTGACGTATCCACCCAGTGGAATTGCCGCCAGCACGTATTCAGTGTCATCCACCAGCCCGGTGCGCTTGTACAGGGCCTTGCCAAAACCGATCGAATAGCGCAATACCTTGATGCCCACGCGACGCGCGACCCAGAAGTGGCCGAACTCGTGAATCGATATCAGTAGCCCGAGCGCTACCAGAAAAGCCAGCGCGCTGACGACTACGTTACTGAACATGTCAACATCATGGTCAAGGCTTTTAGTGGGTTTTGACGGCTGCCTGAGCGATCAGTTGTCGGGCAGTGTCACGCGCTGTTTTATCAGCTTCAATGATAGTGCCCAAATCGTTGGCGGGGGATATTTTTGAACACTCCAATGTTTTCTCAACCAGCGCTGATAGTTGTAAAAATGCAACACGTCCGTCCAGAAAGGCGTCGACGGCCACCTCGTTCGCTGCGTTGAGTATGGCCGGTGCGGTTCCGCCCTGTCGCTGCGCCTCACAGGCCACTCGCAGCAGCGGGAAGCGGTCCGTATCCGGTTTTTCAAAATGCAAGCCAGACACCATGAAGAAATCCAGGGGCTCGACTCCCGATGTAATCCGTTCCGGCCATGCCAGTGCGTGGGCAATCGGTGTACGCATGTCTGGCTGCCCCATCTGCGCAATGACGGAACCGTCAGCATAACTGACCATGGAGTGAACGATGCTCTCGGGATGCACCACGACCTGGACATCATCCACGTCCACGGCGAATAGCTGACAGGCCTCGATAACCTCCAGTCCCTTGTTCATCAGGGTAGCTGAGTCGATGGAAATCTTTGGTCCCATGGACCAGTTTGGATGCTTCAGTGCCTGTTGCGGAGTTACAACACGCAGCTCCTCCAGCGAGCAATTTCGCAATGGCCCACCGGACGCGGTGAGTAGAATTTTTTCAATTCCACGCGTGCAGATTCCTTTTTCAGTTGCTGGCAGGCTTTGAAAAATGGCGTTGTGTTCACTGTCAATCGGCATAATCAGCGCATCGGCGTCGGCAGCTGCCTGCATCAGCAGCTGCCCGCTCATGACCAATGCTTCCTTGTTGGCCAGCAACAGGCGCTTTCCTGCCCGCGCGGCTGCCAGGGTGGACAACAATCCGGCTGCGCCGACAATCGCAGCAATCACGATATCCACCGTATCGCCCGACGCTACCGCCTCCAGAGCGTCTGCGCCGTGGTGTACCTCGACATCCAGCGCATGACGACAACACAGGTCCTGGAACTCGTGGGCCGCTGCCTCATCTCCCAGTACGGCATGAACGGGGTTGAACGTCCGGCATTGCTCGAACAGATCGGCAACGCGGCTATTGGCAGTCAGCGCGTGGACCGAATAGCGGTCGGGATGCCGAGCTATGACATCCAGAGCACTCCTGCCAATCGATCCTGTAGAACCCAGAACCGAGATAGTTTTCACAGCCAGAACCAGGCAAAGGTAAATACCGGAATGGCAGCCACGACGCCATCGATGCGATCCAGAACACCTCCGTGGCCTGGCAGCATCTGACTGCTGTCCTTGAGGCCGGCCGCACGCTTGAGACGGCTTTCGTACAGATCTCCCAGCACTGAGGCCGCAGCGGCCAGCACAGTCGCCACCAGCAGCTTGAACCGGTTGCCATCGGCCCAGTCCGCTGACAGCAGTACGACCAACAGCAACAAGCCGGTGACGGCCAGACCACCATAGACGCCTTCCCAGGTTTTACCGGGACTGATACCCGGGGCCAGTTTTCGATGACCGAATCGGCGCCCGCTGAAATACGCACCGATATCCATGAACCAGACGATACTCAGCGCATAGAGCAACAGCCACGACGATGCGTCGGGTGCAAAACTGCGCAGGGACTGTAATGACAATGCAGTCATGAAAAAAATGAAAATTCCGACAGCCAGTAAAGGCGAATTCGTCTCCCTGTGGATTGCCTGGCCACGACCACCATCGAGGACAGATACGACCGGTTTGGGAGCAGCCAGGTAGAACAGTGCTGGAACGCACAGCCAGAACAGGAAGCCTGGCAGTAACAGCCAGCGCATGAAATGATCGTTATAGGGTATGTAGAGCCCGATTAAGGCAATCAGCCCCGCCATGGCTGCGAAAGCAGTTTGCGCATGCTCATTCCTCACGCCGCTGAGGCGGCTCCATTCCCAGGCAGCTGCGGCGACGACGAATCCCAGTATCAGGGCAAACACATCGATCGATGCCAGAAAAAGTACGGCGGCAAACCCGACTAGCAGTATGAGTGCCGTGATGATGCGTGTCTTAAGCATGTTTTTCAGTTACCTGTTCGCCCGTGCGGCCAAACCGGCGCTGACGACCGGCATAGAAATTCAGCGCATTGTGCAGTTCGATTTCTGAGAAATCAGGCCACAATACGTCGGTGAAATACAGTTCCGTATAAGCCAGATGCCACAGTAGATAGTTGCTGATGCGTTTCTCACCACCGGTTCGGATGAACAGGTCGGGATCGGGGATGCCGGCCAGCGACACATGCCGTGAAAAGGTGTCGGTATCGATGTCACCTGGTACCAGCGTACCTTCCTGCACCTGTACAGCCAGCTGTCGGGCGGCATTGACGATATCCCAGCGCCCCCCGTAGTTGACGGCGATCGCCAGATTCAAGCCGGTATTGGACCTGGTCAGCTGCTCGGCACGCTCCATCTCATCCTGCAGGTTGGCCTGGAACGCAGTGCGCTCACCGATGAAACGTATACGGATATTGTTGTCATACAATTTGCTCACTTCGCTCTTCAGTGCACGCAGGAACAAATCCATGAGTAGTCCGACCTCTTTCTGTGGCCGGTTCCAGTTCTCACTGGAGAAAGCAAACAGCGTCAGCGCCTCGATCTGCTGACGGGCACATGCTTCCACGATATCACGGGTGGACTGGAAGCCGGCCTGATGGCCGGAGGTACGTTGCCTGCCACGCTGCCGCGCCCAGCGACCATTTCCATCCATGATGATGGCGATGTGTCGAGGTCGGGCGGTTTCAGAAGCAGGCACTGGTAGTCCTTGAATGAAAAAAAGTTGACGGCAGCAAATCTGTCAGCCCCTGACCAGGGTTGAACCTGGTGCATGTCATGCCCAGTCAGACTTCCATCAGATCGGCTTCCTTCCTGCTCAGCACCGCATCGATTTCCTTGATCGCCGCGTCGGTAAGTTTCTGCACCGATTCCTCGCCTTTGCGCAGTTCGTCTTTCGAGATCTCCTTCTCCTTCTCCAGCTCCTTCAGATCGCTGTTCGCATCGCGACGAATATTACGGATAGCGACCCTGGCATTTTCCGCTTCGCTGCGCACCATCTTGACCATGTCGCGGCGACGCTCTTCAGTCATCGGAGGAACAGGAACTCTTATAACGGTACCAGCCGTATTGGGGTTCAGGCCCAGGTCCGAATTGATGATGGCCTTTTCCACCGCGGGTACCATCGATTGCTCCCAGGGTGTGACCGTCAGCATCCGCGCATCCTCGATATTGATGTTGGCCACCTGGCTCAGCGGTGATTCAGCCCCGTAGTAGTCAACCTTGACACTCTCGAGAAGGCTGGGATGTGCCCGGCCCGTCCGCATTCGTGACAACTCGTTTTCCAGCGACTCCGCGCTCTTGCCCATGCGTATCCTGGCATCTTTGAGAATATCTTCAATCATCGCAGCTACTCGTTAGTTCAGTTGCTTGACAGTAGTACCTATTTTTTCGCCCATGATCAGGCGCATCAGATCACCACTGTTGTTCATATTGAAAACCTTGACCGGTAGATTGTTGTCACGGCACATGACGATAGCCGTCGTGTCCATGATGCCAAGGCGCTTCTGTACTGCCTCGTCGTACCCGACCGTTTCGTACTTGACCGCATCACTGTGCCGTAAAGGATCCTTGTCATAGATTCCGTCAACCTTGGTGCCCTTGATCATTACATCGGCACCTACCTCGACAGCCCGCAGGCTGGCGGCAGAATCGGTCGTGAAAAACGGGTTGCCGGTACCGGCCGCAAACAGCACGATGCGCCCTTTCTCCAGATGCCGGACTGCTCGGCGCCGTATGTAGTCCTCGCACACAGCATTGATCGGCAAAGCAGACATAACCCGGCAGAAGGCTCCCTGGTTCTCCAGCGCATCCTGCATCGACAGGCAGTTGATCACGGTAGCCAGCATGCCCATGTGATCGCCGGTAACCCGATCCATACCTGCCTCGGCGAGCCCGGCCCCGCGAAAGATATTACCACCGCCAAGCACCATGGCAACCTGGACTCCAGCATCGCTGATAGCCTTTACCTCACTGGCCAGTCGGCGGATGTAGTGCGGATCGATACCATAGTCCATCTCCCCCATCAGCGCTTCGCCACTGAGTTTCAACAAGACTCTTTCAAAGGCAGGGCGTGCAGTTTCCATGGGAGGATGACTCATTCGTTTTGCATCGGACCGACAGCTGGTCCGGACATTTTGATACAAAAAAGCCGGGACAGGCCCGGCATCGTCTCTGCAATTCTAAAGCTTAAGGCACCACGCAGACGAAAAAACTTTACGCAACACGCATCGACTGTGCAGCGACTGCGCCGCGGCGCGCGGCCACGGCACGGTCTGTCCAATCGGTAATTGCTGAATCGGTCCGAACCGCGAACCTGTCCGCCCGCATCAGCTATCGCGCACCTGCGCCATGACTTCCTCGGCAAAGTTCTCGACTTTCTTCTCGATTCCTTCTCCAACTTCCAGGCGATGAAAACTGACCACACTGGCACCTTTTTCCTTGAGTAACTGCCCGACTGTCTGGTCAGGATTCTTGACAAACGGCTGTCCAACCAGCGTGATCTCGGCCAGATACTTACGCACGCGTCCCACCACCATTTTCTCGATGATTTCGGCAGGCTTTCCGCTCTCTGCGGCTTCTGCGGCAAAAATCGACTTTTCCCTGTCGAGCATGTCTGCAGGTACACCAGCCTCGTCGATGCAAACCGGACGGCTTGCCGCTATATGCATGGCAATGTCGCGTGCCAGATCGGCATCACCACCACTGATTTCACAGACCACACCGATACGCATACCATGCGAGTACTCACCGAAGCGGCCGCCCGAACTCTGTCCCGAGACACATCGGCGAACCTGGATGTTTTCGCCAATCTTCGCGACCAGCGCCTTACGAGCCTCTTCCACCGACTGACCATCAATCGTCAGCGAATCCACAGTCTCCGGCTGCTGTAGCAGCACCGCGTCCACCACCTTGTCCGTGAAGGCCACGAAATCTTCGGCCTTGGCGGCGAAATCAGTCTGGCTGTTGATCTCAACCATTGCGAAACGCGAGCCGTCATCACTGAGCTTGATGGCGACCACGCCTTCTGCCGCCTGATTACCAGATTTCTTGTCCGCTTTTGCCAGACCGGAAATTCGCATGGCCTCCACCGCGGTATCCATGTCTCCGTCAGCTTCGGTCAATGCTTTCTTGCACTCCATCATGCCGGCGCCGGTGCGCTCACGCAGCTCCTTAACCATGCTAGCCGAAATGGCCATTTACGTTCCCCTTCGAATCAGTTGCCGGTCATCGATAGTGGTAACCGGACTTAAGTTTAAATTGGGTGGAGCGACTCAGCCGGAAATGGCCAAGTCGTCCGCTACGGGCCAGGCGAGCCTGAACTTGACAGCCTCAAACACCTAAAAGGCCTGACGGATCTGCTGCTCAGGCCGCTGGTGCGGCACCCTCAGAAGCACTTGCAGATTCCTTAGATTCCTTAGATTCCGTAGATTCCGTAGATTCCGCAATTTCGCCGGCTGCCGACGCCGCAGCGGGAGCCGCCTCAGGAACCGATCCAGAATCTGCTGCTGGCGCTGCCTCAGGAGCTGCTGCCGGAGCCGCCTCAGGAGCCGCTGCCGGGGCTGCCTCAGGAGCCGCTGCCGGGGCCGCCTCAGGAGCTGCTGCCGGAGCCACCTCAGGAGCCGCTGCCGGGGCCGCCTCAGGAGCCGCTGCTGGCGCTGCCTCAGGAGCCGCTGCCGGAGCAGTTTCAGCATCCGCCGGAGATACAGCCTGCGCGTCAGCCACAGCCGCCTCTTCCTCATCGAGTTTGCCCGATGCACGCTTGCCATCCTGTATGGCGCTGGCAATGGCGTGCACATAGAGCTGGATCGCACGAATGGCGTCGTCATTTCCCGGAATGACATAGTCGATTCCATCCGGCGTATTGTTGGTATCCACGACTCCGATTACCGGGATTCCCAGCTTGTTGGCTTCGGTGATGGCTATGCGTTCGTGACCGACGTCGATCACGAATAGCGCATCCGGCAGGCGCTCCATATGCTTGATACCACCCATGCCTCGATCAAGCTTTTCGTATTCGCGGGTCAGGCCCAGTGCTTCTTTTTTACTCAGACGCTGGAAACTGCCGTCTTCACGCATGGCCTCCAGCTCCAGCAGACGCTTGACCGATTGCTTCACTGTCTTGAAGTTGGTCATCATGCCACCGGACCAGCGACGGTTCACAAAAGGCATATTGCAACTTTCGGCAGCTTCGCGAACGGCATCACGGGCCGCGCGCTTGGTGCCGACGAACAGTACGCGACCATTCTTGGACGCAAGCTTGCCTGCATAATTGCTGGCATCGTTCAGGGCCGGAAGGCTCTTCTCGAGGTTGAAAATATGAATGTTGTTGCGCTCACCGTAGATGTACGGAGCCATCTTGGGAGCCCAGTAGCGGGTCTGGTGCCCGAAATGTACGCCTGCTTCAAGCATCTGGCGCATGGTTACATCAGCCATGTAATATCCTCAGGTTGGGTTTGGCCTCCGCAAATCAACCGCGACAGACCTGTCAGGAACACTGATCAGGCACCCGGCCGGGCTTGTACGACCTGCGTGTGAAATCCGGGCACGGCTATTTCCGGCCCGGTCAGCCCGTCTTTATAACACAAACGGGGCCAGCAATGTACACTTGGACCCTCCAATCGACAGCGCCCCTTCACTATGTCCATTTCCCTGAAAACGCCTGAGCAAATCGCCAAGATGCGAATAGCCGGACGTCTTGCGGCGGAGGTTCTGGACATGATCACCGAACACGTTGTCCCGGGCGTTACTACCGAAGAGCTCAATACCCTGTGTCATGACCACATCGTCAATGTCCAGAAGGCCATTCCCGGCACGCTCGGATACAAGGGATTCACGAAGTCCATCTGTACATCCGTCAACCAGCAGATCTGTCACGGCATTCCCGGCGATCGCGTCCTGAAGAAGGGTGACATCGTCAATATCGATGTCACTGTGATCAAGGACGGCTGGTTTGGAGACACGAGCCGCATGTATTACGTGGGGACGGTAGCCCCGCACGCCAGGCGCTTGTGTGAAACAGCCTATGAATGCATGGTTCGTGGCATACGTGTCGTTCGCCCCGGTGCCACTCTGGGCGACATCGGCCATGCCATCCAAACGTTTGCAGAGAGCCAGCATTATTCCGTGGTGCAGGAATACTGCGGACACGGTATAGGTTCGAGCTTTCATGAAGACCCGCAGGTATTGCATCACGGCAAACCAGGCCAGGGCGTCGAGCTGCGCAGTGGCATGACATTCACCATTGAACCGATGATCAACCAGGGCAAGCGACATGCTCGCGTGCTGTCCGACGGATGGACTGTCGTGACCAGGGATCGTTCGCTATCCGCGCAATGGGAACACACCGTGCTGGTCACAGATCATGGCTACGAGCTGCTGACACTCGGCCACGGGCAACACCTCCAGCCATGATGAACTCACGAACGATGCTCTCTATGGACTTGCAGTCGGCATGGCGCTCAACTGATTGAGACATCCTCGATTACCCGTGTCAAAACTGTCCAGTAACGGTCTCCCCGAATTCGCACCCGGGGCTCTAATCGACCTGGATGCAGTCAGCCTGCCTATTTTAGATGAAATAGACTCACTGATCGCGGGCGCCGGGCGAACCCCGCAGGATTATAGACAAGCACTGCAGCGAGGAACTGCCGCCATACACCGGCAATTTCAGGCAGGCGCATCGGCGTCCTGTCTTCTGGCTTTGCGCACGGCTGTTCTAGATCACATCATGAAGCACATGTGGAAGACCCAGGCATCTGCCTTCACCGGCCTGGCGCTGGTCGCCGTGGGTGGTTACGGTCGTGGAGAGCTGCATCCCTTCTCCGATATCGACATCGCCATCCTGTTACCTGACCGGATGCCAGACAAGGACAACGTGGAACAGGACGCTGCACTGAGCCAGTGGATTACGTCTCTGTGGGATCTCAATCTGGAGATAGGCCACAGCGTACGCACCGTTGCTGATTGCGAAAGGGAAGCGCGCAATGACATCACAGTCATCACCAATCTGATGGAGGCGCGATTCCTGTGCGGCAGCCACGGGCTCTTTACCCGGATGCAGACGGTCATCGATACGTCGCATATGTGGCCTGCCGCGCAATTCTTTACTGCCAAGGTCGCTGAACAGGAACAGCGACACACCCGCTTTCAGACCAACGCCTATCGCCTGGAACCCAATGTCAAGGAGAGCCAGGGTGGTCTGCGCGATTTCCAGACGATCGCGTGGGTTTGCCAGCGACAATTTGGTACAGCCGGGCTGACTGCACTGGTGACGCAGGGCCTGCTGGAACCTCAGGAACTCACCACATTGAAGCAGGGGCTGGAGTTATTGTGGCGAATCCGTTACCTGTTGCATCACGTAACCGGTCGACGCGAAGATCGCCTGCTGTTCGACTACCAGAAAGACATTGCGCACGCCTTCGGTTACACCGATGACACAGAGAATCGATCCATCGAGCAACTGATGCAACGCTTCTACCGCACCGTCATGTCACTGCAACGGCTCAACGAAATACTGCTGCAGGGCATAGGCGGTATCATCAGCGGTGTAACCGCAGCGTCAGAAGTCGAGCCACTCAATTCGCGCTTCCAGCTACGCAATGGCTTTCTGGAGGTCAGGAACGATGATGTGTTCATGCATTATCCTCCAGCCCTGCTGGAGTTGTTCCTGGTGTTCGGCAATACTCCAGCAGCACTGAACGTTCGCTCCAACACGGTCCGTCTGATCAGGGCAAATCTGCCGCTGATCAATGACCGTTTCCGCAGTGATCCCGTCGCGCGCAATCTGTTTGTGCAGATTTTCAGAAATCCGAACAAGCTGACCCGCACCGTTAGACTGATGAACCGGTACGGGGTCATGGCAGCATACCTGCCAGCGTTCGATCAAATCGTCGGACGCATGCAGTACGATCTGTTCCATATCTATACCGTCGATGAACATACGATCGGTGTCATACGCAATCTGCGACGCCTGACCCTGCCTCGATTCGTCGACGAAATGCCTCACGGCAGTAGTGTGGCGGCCACTATCAAGCGACCCTATATTCTGTATCTCAGCGCACTGTTTCATGACATTGCCAAGGGCCGCGGTGGTGATCACAGTATCCTGGGCGCTGAAGATGCCCGTAAATTCGCCCAAAGCCATGGCCTGCCAAAAGCCGATGCGGACTTACTGGAATGGACTGTGCGCAATCACCTGCTGATGTCGATAACTGCTCAGCGTCGGGATATCGATGACCCTAACGAGCAACTGGAATTTGCCCGGCAGTGTGGCAGCATAGAACGGCTCAAGTACCTGTATCTGCTGACTATCTCGGATATCCGTGCGACCAATCCGGAGCTGTGGAATTCGTTCAAGCAAAGCCTGCTGCAATCGCTTTACCGGCATGCATTGCTGATACTCAGGCGCGGATTGGATAATCCGCTGGACCCGGAGGATGTGATCAATCGCCGGCAGGCGCACACGCGCTCACTACTGGATGAATCCCTGGAGAATGACCCCCGGGTGGACAAACTGTGGACGACGCTGGGTGATGAGTACTTCAAGCAGTATCAGGCGGTGGAGATTGCGCGACATACCGAAATTCTGCTGGCCAATGAAGACACGCCCGGCCCACTGGTTTCGCTACGCTATTCTGTCTCTCGTGGCTCCACCGAAATCCTGATCTACACACCCGACGACAAAGCACTGTTTGCACTGATCACGGCAGTGATGGAGCGCATGCGCCTTAACATATTGTCGGCCACCATCAACACGACAGCCGCGGGCTTTGCACTGGATACCTTCCACGTTCTGGATTCAAACAACATGCCCATCGAGGACATATCCCGAATTGATGACATTCGCCAGACACTGACCTACGAACTCGGCGTACCCAGGGACCTGCCGGCACTCAGCGCACAACGTCCTTCACGACGACTGCGCTATTTTTCGATCATGACACAAATAGAATTCAACAATGACGAGGCAGGTTTCACGGAAGTGCACATTACTGCCGCTGACAGACCAGGCATACTGTCGGGTATCGGCCAGGTTCTGATGGGTGCTGACATCAACGTTCATGCCGCACGTATTACAACCCTGGGCGAACGCATAGACGATATCTTTCTTCTTTCAAATCATGCCGGCCAACCCTTGAACGAGGACGAACAGAATCACGCGCGCGAGCTGCTGATGCAGGTGCTGTAGCAACTGATATGCCCGCCGATCTCACCTCTGCAACAGGAGCATTCTTTCTTGAACAGTCCATCCAATGACGCCATCGAACTACTGGTCGAACTGGTACGTCGTGAATCGGTGACACCTGAGGACGCGGGCTGCCAGCAAATCATCGGCGAGCGTCTGGCGCGTGCAGGCTTCGAACTCGAGTACATGCCCTCTGGCGAGGTCACCAACCTCTGGGCAAGGCGTGGAAGCGGTTCCCCGGTTTTCGTATTTGCAGGGCACACCGATGTGGTGCCCACAGGAAACCCGGACCATTGGTCATCGCCACCATTTGCCGCCCGAATCGTCGAGGATCACCTTATCGGTCGAGGTGCTGCAGACATGAAAGGTGGCGTGGCGGCCATGATGACGGCAATTGAGCGATTCATTGCCTGTCAACCCCAGCACCGCGGCTCTATCGCTGTCCTGCTCACCAGCGACGAGGAAGGAGCGGCAACGCACGGTACCTGTAAAGTCATTGAACGCCTGCAGGAGCGAGGTGAACGGTTCGACTACTGTATCGTCGGTGAACCTACCAGCTGTAACGAACTGGGCGATACCATTCGCCACGGCAGGCGCGGTTCACTGGGGGCCACCCTGATCGTGCGCGGCAGGCAGGGCCACGTCGCCTACCCGCACCTTGCCGATAACCCTGTACACCGGGCGCTTCCGGCACTCACGGAGTTGACGGCCATCCAATGGGATCAGGGCGACGAACATTTTCCGCCGACGACTCTCCAGATTTCGAACATCAACGCCGGCACAGGTGTCACCAATGTGATTCCTGGACAGCTGAGTGTGGAATTCAACCTGCGCTACAGTCCGCAATCGACCATCCAGAATATCGAGAAACGCATTACCGAGCTGCTTGACAGGCATCGACTTGACGTCGAGCTGATCTGGAAAGACAGCGCCAGACCGTTCATCACTACACCGGGCACACTGACGCAAGTGATGCAGGCTGCCATAGTGGAGCATACCGGCATCACTGCAAGCCTGGACACAGGCGGTGGTACATCCGACGGGCGCTTCATCGCACCAACCGGTGCCCAGGTGATCGAGTTCGGTCCGATCAACGCGACCATTCACCAGGTGGATGAATGCGTATCCTGCAGTGACATCAATACACTGACACGCATTTACGAGTCGGTGCTCCTAAAACTACTGGGTCAACAAGAGGAATAGAACCATGGGCATGCTAGACGGCAAGCGATTCATCATCATTGGTGTGGCCAGCAAACGCTCGATTGCGTGGGGTATCGCCGAGGCCATGCACCGGGAAGGCGCTACACTTGCGTTCACGTTTCAGAATGACCGGCTCAAGGATCGAGTCGTCGACATGGCCGCTGCCTGTGATTCCACTGCGGTGTATCCCTGCGACGTCGGCGAGGATGAGCAGATAGAAGAACTGATGACATCGCTGAAGTCCGAATGGCCCGAAGGATTTGACGGCTTCGTGCACGCAGTCGCCTTTGCACCGCGTGAATCACTCGACGGTGACTTTCTGAACTCGATAACGCGTGAATCCTTTAGAGTGGCTCACGATATAAGCTCGTACAGCTTTGCCGCCCTGGCGAAGGCGGCCAGAGCTCAATTGCGCAGAGGCGGATCGCTGATTACCCTGTCCTACCTCGGTGCAGTACGAGCGATGCCCAACTATAACGTCATGGGCCTGGCCAAAGCCTCACTGGAAGCCAATACCCGGTTCATGGCAAGCTCGCTCGGGCCTGATGGTATCCGGGTGAATGCGATCTCCGCCGGCCCGATCAAGACACTGGCTGCCGCAGGCATCGGGGATTTCAAGAAACTACTGGGCCACGTGTCATCAGTGGCCCCTATGCGGGAGAACACCAGTATTGAACAGGTTGGCAACACTGCAGCATTCCTGGCCTCACCAATGGCCTCCGGAATCACAGGCCAGGTAATCTACGTCGACGGTGGATTCAACATCGTGTCAATGCCGGATCTGAGCTGACTTGAAGGCGCCGCTTAGCGTCCCTGCTTGAGCAGATCGCGTATTTCGGTCAGGAGTACGACCTCGGCCGGGTCCGCCTGTGGTTCTTCAGCCTTCTCGGTCTCGTACCTTGCCTTCATGTTGGTAATGGCCTTGAGTATCATGAAGATGACGAAAGCAACGATCAGGAAGTCGATCATTGCCTGAATGAACGCTCCATACCCAATGGCAGCGTTGCCCACTGTAATGGACAGTTCACTGAAATCGACGCCTCCCATGAATACACCAATGACAGGCATCAGGATGTTTTCGACCAGGGTACTGACCATCTTGCCCACAGCTGCGCCGATGATGATTCCGACAGCCATGTCAATCACGCTGCCTTTCATGGCGAACTCTTTGAATTCTTGAATCATGCTCATTACGTCGGTTCTCTTATCATTATTGCATCAGGGAGGTTATCCATTGCATTTTGCGTCATGGCCCTGGTAACGACGCCATAGCGACAGGACGGCGCAATGATAAGGGGCAAACCGGACTTGCATTGAAAATAAACGTAAAACCAGGGCGACCGGCCCTG
>JABDKN010000034.1 GCA_013002205.1 Granulosicoccus sp. | reverse complement strand
CGAATGATTCTCTCCGCAGCACCGTTAAATCTATCCGGTTCGATATGCAACACGCGCGAATCCACCTCGTCAATTAGTTTCAGGAGATCCCTGATGCTCGGCTCTTCACTCCCAGGTTCGGGTACTTCCTCGCCAATCAGGGGAAATATGGTGCGAGATACAAAACCCACTGCGCTCTGCAAATGCAATGCTGCTGAGAATGCGTGGGGGGCCAGACTCTCATCGATCAAGGTTACCTGCTTTTCCGATAAGCCTGAAACAATCGCACGCATTCGCGGTAGATAGTGTTGAAACACCGGCACGGTAATCTGGAACAGATCGCTGTCATTCATGGAGAACGCTATTTGCTCGACCTGGCAGTTGCGCCTTGCGAAAATTCATAGCAATGAGTAAGTACCGCTTTCTCATTGTCTATTACTTTCCAGGTATCTTTGGACTCACTCATAGTCAGGCTCCGGAAAATTACTGGACACAGGCAATGAACTTGAACTTGATGGTTTCAGATGTCAGTTCCGTATCGCCCAGGCAATGCCACGATAGTTCAGCGAATCAACGACGAATGGTCTGGTTGACAACGATGCTTACCAGGTACAGGAAAAAATACACGCCTATTGCACATGCTGCCAGCGTCATCAGTCCAAAAACTGAATACAGGTAAACTAACGAAATTAGAGAGAGCAAAAGAATCGCATATTCAAAGACTGGCACCTTACCGCCAAAATGCTTGCCATTATATTTAACCCATAACCATCCGATGCGAACGGCAAACCACGCTATGTAACCTACAGCCGGAAGCCTGTTGACCGTACCCACTATGTCTCTGAACAATCGGTCAGCTCTATGCCTTGAAAGTGCCACTTCTTCGAATTCACCACCATGCCTGGAAATTCGAAGATAACCATATTGATACGCATAGTCATGAACAATCGAACCCACCAGTATGACCCCAAGAGGCCGTAAAACACCGACCGTTAACAGGCTGATCAGCCAGGGAAAAGGTATCGACGCGCCATCAAATACTATGGACTGCTCGTCACTGTGTTTCGCAGGAATCTGCACAGTGCCGTTGAGTTCGCCTGAATAATCTACGTCATCCAGTTCAATCTCCCAGTTTTCACGCAATGAAAATCGTCGGCGACGAGTAGCGATAGCCAGCCTCTGAAGCGTACTTGCCTGGTATGCAGGCTTGTAAGACTCAAGCCTGATCGACGGCATACCTTCAAATTCCACCTCGATGGAACCCGTAAATTCCTCATTCATGGTGTTCACCGTTACTCTCTCGTGGTGGGCTGCTGATATCTTTCCATCCGTGGATGAGACTCCACGACTGTGCGTTGAACGTGAAATAGTGTCCTCCGCCTGAGCCTGGCTGATCCATTTTCCGTGTAATCGGAATGTTCAACAGCTTGCACATCAGGAGAGCGCCAACGCCACCGTGAGACAGTACGGCAATATTCCCGTCTGCATCACTGTGTTTCAAGATAGTAACAATGGCTGATACGATACGGCATTGCGCATCGGCTGCGCTTTCCCAACCACGAATACTCTCATTCGGATGCTGGAAAAACTCATCAGCAGTTTTTTCAAATTCCAATGACTGCAGGTATCCGGTAGATGACCGATCATTCTCGTGCAGTTGCGGCACGATTTGAAACTCGATTCCAAGACCGCCAGACAGGATGTCCGCGGCATCGATGGATTTCTGTTCATCGCTCGAGTAGATTTCCGTAATTCCCAGCCGCAACGCAATTTCATTGAACCGATGATGACGGGATTTTCCAATGGCCGACAGACCCCATTCAGGTACAGGTATGTCAGGGTCGATCAGTACGTCCGCATGTGAAATGAAATAGATGCAATCTTTCATGCCTCAACACAGCCTCAACCACCTTTAAACATCCGTCTAACGCTCTCCCACATCGGTACGATTGACGATAAGTAGACTGCCATTGTCAGCTTCATCACTTTCATGAGCGTCAATTTTCTGCGTCCTCGAAAAGAATAGCATTACGGGAAAATCCGGTTACGTAACGCAGTAAATATCAGCTCTGTACACGGTTCACCGCGAAATACGGTATCCATTGATTTTACCTGTTCCAGTCCGAGCGCTTTCAATAAATTGACGGACGCCCGGTTGCGAGCGTCCGTGACACCAACTATCGACGCTACTCGCGTGTGCTCGAAAATCAGGTAAATTACCTCACGCATTGACTCGCTGCAAAGCCCCTTCTTCTGGTGTGCTGGGGCCATGGTGAAGCCAATTTCTGCTTCCTGTTCGTCGGGATCGACACGAATACCAATATCCCCTATCAGCACTCCGCTCGAACGATCAGCAATGGCAATCTGGTACCAATGCCCTGGCACCAGGAATTCAGCGGTACGCTGGTGTTGAATGAATGACAACGCATCCCTATCCGACATCTGCTCCCAATCCTGGAAGAGCGCAAGCTCCGGATCTGAACGGTATGCTTGAAAGCGCGCCAGATCCGAATCAAGGAACTGACGCAATACTGTTCTTTCGCAGATTCTGGGCAGCGGTATGGATTCGCTCATGACAGGCCTCTTGCCGACCGGAATATGGCAATACTAACTTCAAGGAGACACAGACCCATGTCCAACTAGCGCTTGCCTGAGCTGGCAGACGAGACAGTGCCGGTACGCCTGCTCTCCTTGAGATTATCGAATCTGCATCAAACACCCCGCTCCAGCGGATTAAAGTGCAGGTACTTGACATCGATGACGCTGGGCAAGGCTCGAAATCGGTCGAGATGGTCCTGGGTAACGGGACCGTCGACTTCCAGCAACGCTATGGCACTGCCGCCTTCGTCACGTCGACCAAGATGCAGATTGGCTATGTTGATGCCATTGTCACTGGCGGTCGTACCAAGCATGCCGATGACTCCGGGTTTGTCCTCGTTGGTGATGTACAGCATGTGCTGACCCAGCTCCGACTCCAGTGCAATACCCTTGACATCAATGACCCTGGGGCGGTTGCGGATCAGAGTGCCGGAGATGTGCCGCCGCATCGATTCCGTTTCCACTTCGACGGTCATGCGGTATTGATATTCGTCATGTCCATCATTGAAGGCGTCAACGACATCGATGCTGCATTGTCGCGCAAGCTCCCGCGCGTTGACCGTATTGACGCTGGTATGGTGTTGTTCCAGCACCGAGACGATCACCTGCGTGGTCAGCGGTTCGGTGTTGAGCTTCCTGGCATCGCCTGCGTAGGTGATCGTGAGTGTACGAATCGGATCCGTGGTCAACTGTCCGACGAATGAGCCGAGTCGCTGGGCCAACTGCAGAAACGGGCGGAGCTGCCTGGCTTCTTCGGCGCTGAGATTGGGTGCATTCAGTGCGTTGGTGATGGCATCGTGTAACAGGTACTCGCTCATCTGTTCAGCAATCTGTGCGGCCACCTTTTCCTGGGCCTCGGTCGTTGCTGCCCCGAGGTGCGGCGTGCAGATGATGTTAGGCAGCCCGAACAGGGGATTGTCCCGTGCCGGTTCCTGCTCGAAGACATCCAGCGCGGCACCACGCAGATGGCCACTTTCAAGCGCTGCTTTCAGAGCAATTTCGTCGACCAGCCCACCACGCGCGCAATTGATCAGCAGGGAGCCTGGCTTCATGCTGTTCAAGGCACTGGCGCTGATGATGTTGCTGGTTTCCGGAGTCTTGGGTACATGTAGCGAGACGATGTCCGATGTCGAGAGCAATGTGTCCAGTTCAACCTTGCGGATGCCCATCTTGTCCGCACGTTCAGCGGTCAGAAAGGGATCGTAAGCCTGCACGTGCAGCCCATAGCCGATGGCCTTGCCAGCGACGATGGAACCAATATTGCCAGCGCCGATGATACCCAGCAGCTTGCCCGTCAATTCGATACCGGTGAAGCGCGACTTCTCCCATTTGCCCGCCTGCGTGGAAGTGTTCGCCTGCGGGATGTGGCGAGCCAGGGAAAGCATCATGGCAAACGCGTGTTCAGCGGTCGTGATGGCGTTGCCGAACGGTGTATTCATGACCACGACACCCCGGGCGGTACAGGCCGCGACATCGATATTGTCAACCCCGATACCAGCGCGCCCCACCACCTTCAGACGCCTGGTTTTATCCAGAAGCTCCGCGGTCACCCTGGTCGCCGAGCGCACGGCAAGACCGTCGTAGTCGCCTATGGTGTCCATCAACTCCTGGGGCGATAGTTTCGCCGACTGAACGACTTCGATGCCTCGTTCACGAAATTCATCGGTCGCCAGACTGGACATGGAATCTGCAATCAGAACACGTGGCTCAGACATGTGACGTCTCCGCGTGACGAATGGCTTGCCGGGCGCGCTGGGAGGCCCAGTCCAGCCACGGCAACAGTGCTTCCAGATCGGAAGTTTCGACCGTGGCACCACCCCAGAGCCGAAAACCGGGAGGTGCGCTGCGATAATTGGCGATATCCAGTGCCACACCTTCATCGGCCAGCCAACCCGCCATCGTCTTGATCCAGCCCTGCTGTTCATCGAGCGGCAGAGCCGTGAAATCACCCGCACTCAATTTCAGACACATTGACGTACACGAGCGAGTCTGCGGTTTTTCGGCAAGCCAGTCTGCCCAGTCGCAGCCGGCAATCCAGTTATCGACAGCGGTGAAATTATCCTGGCTGCGCTTGTGCAGGGCATCGAGGCCGCCCAGGCTGTCGGCCCAGTCGAGTGCCGAATGCAGGTCCTCCACGGCCAGCATGCTGGGGGTATTGATGGTTTCACCACGGAAGATGCCGTCTATCAGCTTTCCGCCTTTGGTGAGGCGAAACACCTTGGGTAATGCTCTGGGGCTGGCCTCTGATTCAAGTCGTGCTACTGCCCGGGGACTCAACGCCAGCATGCCATGAGCGGCCTCACCGCCGAGTACTTTCTGCCAGGACCAGGTGACGACGTCAAGGCAGCTGAAATCGATCGGCATGGCAAAAGCTGCCGATGTAGCATCGCACAGTACGAGTCCCTCTCGATCCGGTGTCAGCCAGTCGAGATCCGGTACCCTGACTCCGCTGGTGGTGCCGTTGTATACGAACACGACATCGTGGTCCGGGCTCGACGGGGCGAGATCGGGCAGGAAACCGTAGGCGGCTTCATGGACATGGAGTTCCGGCAGCGCCAGCAGCGACAGGTCCTTGGCCCAGTCGGAGGAGAAACTTTCCCACACGAATGCGTCGACCGGGCGGAAACCGAGCAGCGACCAGATCGCCATTTCGAAGGCGCCTGTATCGGAGCCCGGAACGATGCCGAGCTGCCATTCTTCGGGCAGTCCGAGAAGGCTGGCTGAGCGCGTGATGGCGCTGGAGAGACGAGCCTTGGGTTCGGCGGCACGATGGCTACGGCCCAGCGTCGACGTGGCCAGTCGTTCAAGGCTCCAGCCGGGATGTTTTCGACAAGGTCCGGATGAGAAGCGCGGGTCCTCTGGACGCACGCGCGGCTTCTCCACGAAGCCTGTTTCGGGATCGTTCACGGGTTCAACCTCTGGTTGTAGGGTGGTTTGCTCCACCAGGCATCACAAGAGTAGCATTACCGGGCATGGGGGCGGATTTTTACTCACGTACTGCCCTGCCACGGAATTGCAGTCAAAAGCTCGTTACCGGCACTGGCGGTACTGGCGGTACTGGAGAAGCGTGATACCGGTAATCACTGACGCTCGGCCAGGATCCTGGCCACCAACTCATCCACCACCTGCCCTCCTTCGTAGCGGTCGGTCAATTGCACACCCTGCATGCCATAGGCCCTGGCAGCTTCTATGTTCTCCGCCATATCATCGACGAAGACACAGCTCTCAGGTGTGACGGAAAACCGTTCACAGAGATAGTGGAAGATGGCCGCTTCCGGTTTGATGTGGCCGGTATCGCAGGACACCACCACCCCCTCACAGGCCGTCCAGCAATCGTAGTGCGAGGCCAGGTATTCCCAGGCATGAACCTGCATGTTGGACAGTATGAAAAGCGGCACGCCTGCGGCTTTGGCTCTGTGCATCGCCTCCATCGTGGCAGGTAGCGGCAAGAGTGAGGTGCACAGGTTGGCGTAGATTCTGGCAATACCGTCGGGGTCGAGTGCGGTTCTCGCCTGTGCACGGGAGATGGCCTCCTCCACGCTGAGCGTGCCTCTGTCCAGCGACAGCCAGTCCGGATTGCCCACCGTTACTGACAAGGCTTCGCGCCGGGCGGCCGGATCGTCGAACGCGCTGGCCATCAGTTCCTCCGGATTCCACTCGCAGATTACGTTGCCAATATCCAGAATCAGGTTGCTTAGCATGTGTCGGTAGTGCCGCCGGGTTTGCAGAGAGCCGAAGCATACCGCGAGTGGCCAGGTAGCGGTAGTGGCTCTGTGATACGACGTTCCCTCTTGACGACTGGCAGTTTAACTGTATTTAATAACAGTGTATGAACATACAGCCATCTTCCGCTCGATCGCCATCTTACGCAGAGCTTCACTGTGTCTCCAATTTCAGCTTTCTGCGCGGTGCGTCACGTCCTGAGGAGCTGGTGGATACGGCAGTCGGGCTGGGCTACTCGGCGCTGGCCATCACGGATGAATGCTCCATGGCAGGCGTGGTGCGGGCCTATGGCCGAATGAAGGAGCTGGCCAGCGAAGACGATGCCCCGGTGGCCCCGGGCAAGATGAGCGCCAGGGTCATGACACAGTCGGCTTTCAAACTGATCGTCGGCAGTGAGTTCGCACTGGATGACGGATTCCGCCTGGTCGCACTGGTGCGCAATCCGGCCAGCTATGCACGCCTCTGCCAGCTGATCACGACAGCGCGCAGGGCCGCTGACAAGGGCAGCTATGAGATCACCCCTGCCATGATCGACAACGCTGGTCTTGAGGATTGCTGCCTGTTGCTGGTGCCGCCCTACCTGCCCTCCGAACGCAAGACGCTGGATCACTGGTTCAACTGGTTCAAGGCACTGGGGCCCTACACCTTCCTGGCGCTCGAGCTGCATTACGGCAGCTATGACCAGAAACACAGTCACTGGCTGTTCGACGCAGCAGAACGTCACGAACTGGCGGTGGTAGCGGCCGGGGATGTGCACATGCATGAACGAAAACGTCGCGCCTTACAGGATATCGTCACTTGCATCCGTCATAACTGCACACTGGAAACCGCAGGTAAATTGCTGTTCCAGAACGGCGAGCGTTATTTGCGGAATGTTCGGACCCTGAGCACCATCTATCCCGCTCAAGCCCTGCAGAATGCCTCGGAAGTTGCAGCGCTATGCACCTTCGACCTGGGAGAGCTTGACTATCAGTATCCTCGGGAGGTGGTGCCTGCCGAACTGACGGCCGCGCAATACCTTCGCAAACTGACTTTGGAGGGCGCACACTGGCGCTGGCCTGATGGCCACAGCGACGATGTGCAGCAACAACTGGAACACGAGCTGACCCTGATCAGTGACATGCAGTACGAGTCCTATTTCCTGACCGTGCATGACATCGTGAAATTTGCCCGTGATCGGAGCATCCTGTGCCAGGGACGCGGATCGGCTGCCAACTCGGCAGTCTGCTATTGCCTGGGCATTACCGAGGTGGATCCGTCCCGAACGCGCATGCTGTTCGAACGCTTCATCTCCAGGGAGCGCGATGAACCACCGGACATCGATGTCGACTTCGAGCATGAACGTCGTGAAGAGGTCATTCAGTACATCTATGCCAAGTACGGCAGGCATCGCGCGGCATTGGCGGCTACTGTCATCACGTACCGTAAGCGTAGTGCCATCCGTGATCTTGGCAAGGCTATCGGGTTGGCCGAAGACCAGGTGGAGGCCCTGTCGAAATCCATGGCCTGGTGGGACGGTACCCATGTGATCAGCGAGCGACTGGAAGCAATGGGCTTTGAACCTGACAGCCTGCTGATCAAGCGCTTTGCCTGGCTGTTGCAACAGTTGCTGGGATTTCCTCGCCATCTGTCTCAGCACGTCGGCGGATTTGTCATCTCCGATCGCGACCTGTCCACACTGGTGCCGGTGGAAAACGCGGCCATGCCTGATCGCACTATCATCCAGTGGGACAAGGATGATCTGGAAGAGCTCGGACTGCTGAAGGTGGATGTTCTGGCGCTGGGCATGCTCACCGCCATTGCCAGATGTTTCAGACTGATCGAGGAGCATCGTGGTCTCAGTCATACCATGGCCAGCATTCCTGCCGAGGACACTCCTACCTACGACATGATTTGCCGGGCCGACACCATCGGTGTCTTCCAGATCGAATCACGGGCGCAGATGTCGATGCTGCCTCGACTGAAACCACGTAATTACTACGATCTGGTCATTGAGGTGTCCATCGTACGGCCGGGACCGATTCAGGGTGGGATGGTGAACCCCTATCTCAAGCGCCGCCAGGGAACAGAGCCTGTCACCTATCCCAATGAGGAGCTGGAGCGCGTACTGGAACGCACACTGGGCGTACCGGTGTTTCAGGAGCAGGTGATGGAGATCGCGATGGTCGCAGCGGGCTTCTCGGCGGGTCAGGCTGATGAGCTACGCCGCTCGATGGCCGCCTGGCGTCGCGGTGGGCAAGTCGCACAGTTTCATGACCGGGTCGTCGGCGGCATGCTGAAGAAAGGTTATGAGCCGGAGTTTGCAGAAGCCATCTTCCGGCAGATCGAAGGCTTTGGCGAATACGGTTTCCCGGAATCACATGCCGCAAGCTTCGCCTTGCTGGTTTATGTCTCGTGCTGGTTGAAGTGCCATGAGCCGGCTGCCTTCCTGTGCGCCATGCTCAACAGCCAGCCACTGGGTTTCTATGATCCGTCGGACCTGACGCAGGACGCCAGGCGTCACGGTGTCCAGGTGCTGCCGGTGGATATCAATGAGAGTGACTGGGATCACAAGCTGGTTATGCCTGTGGCCTCAGAAAACCCCGAACATGCAGATCAGCCGATCTCCCGTTCTATTATCGAAAATACCCCCAACCCGCTTCCTCAGGCAGCGGTGCGCCTGGGATTCAGGCTGGTCTCCAGGCTCTCGGTATCCGGCGCCAATCGTGTGCTGGAGGCCCGGAGCAATGGTCCATTTGGCAGCGCAGCAGATCTGGTCCGGCGCTCGGGCATCAACCAGGGTGACCAGCAGGCTCTGGCCATTGCCGGGGCATTGGAGAACATCAGTGGTGACCGGCATCAGGCGCAGTGGGAACTGCTGGGTGTGGAATCCCTGCCGGGGCTTCTCTCCGATGCTTCGGCGGCGGAACCCTCACTGTGTGTACCTGCCCCTACCGAAGGGGAGAACACGGTGGCGGACTACATGAGCCTGGGATTGACGCTCAATCGTCACCCCTTGTCATTGCTGCGTGAGCGGCTGAGACAGCAACGCATTACCGATTCAATCAGCTGGGAGAACATCCCCAATGGCCGCATGGCACGGCTCGCTGGTATCGTCAAAGTGCGCCAGCGTCCGGGCACTGCCAATGGCGTGGTGTTTCTCACCATCGAGGATGAAGGGGGCCCGATGAACATCATTGTCTGGGGCCAGGTGGTAGAAAGGTTCAGACAGGAGGTTCTGGGAGCACAGATGGTATCAGTCCATGGAGTCACCCAGCGTGAACAGGGTGTATCGCATCTGGTAGCCCGCAAGATCGAGGACCTGTCATGGATGCTGGGTGAACTTTCGCTATCGTCACGAGATTTTCACTGACAACCGGCAAAGGCTCGCGGAAGATTCTCTCTGCACTCCCGCCCCGTCAAGCCGCTGTCACCCGACATGAACACGCTTCCGCCCACAACCCGCTAAACTTACAGATGTCGACAGACCGATCACGACCACGAGGTCACTCTGCATGACGCGCGAGCTATTCCGGGAAGACAGCTATCTGAAAACCTGTGTTGCCAATATCACGGCCATCACGGAGACAGGGGTGCAGACCGATCAGAGCGTTTTCTATCCGCTCGGCGGTGGCCAGCTCGGTGATACCGGCTGGCTGGTGACTGCCGACGGGGCGCGAATCGATATTACCGACACTGTCATGGACCGCGACACCCGGCAGCATCTGCATGTGATCCAGCAGAGGACTACGCTATCTGTTGGCGATTCAGTCTCACTGGAGCTGGACTGGGATCGTCGCTATCGCTTGATGCGCTTTCACAGTTGTCTGCACATGCTGTGTTCCCTGATCGATGCACCGGTAACCAGTGGATCCATTCAGGTGGATCGGGCCCGGCTGGACTTCGACCTGAAAGATCCGATAGACAAGGAACCGATCACCAAGGCACTGAACGACCTGGTTGAACGGGATGTAGCAATGAGCATGCGCTGGATAACGGATGCCGAGCTGGACGCACAACCAGAGCTTGTTCGAACCATGTCTGTACAGCCGCCCAGAAATGCGCAGGGCACCATACGCCTGGTCGAGTTCAAGGGTGTCGACCTGCAACCCTGTGGCGGCACCCATGTGGCCTCAACCGGTGAAATCGGTGCCGTACGGGTACAGAAGATCGAAAAGAAGGGCAAGCAGAACCGCCGTATCATCGTCGTGTTCGAGGAATAGACAACGTAGCAGTGATGCACATTCACACTGAATTCCACGCTTCACCGGTCGCTATCTGCACGATGCAGAGTGATGAGTTACAACCCTACACGCGAGAATCAGCATCCACCGGAATGCCATATTGTTCAGCCGCTGATGCTGCACCATTGGTTGCAGGGGGTACTGGCGACCAACCTGAGGTCGAGGAAATTGTGAACCGCTTCCCCTCATGAACAAGCATGCTGCATGGCTGAAGAACGAGCTTGACCAATGGACTCGCGATGGCCTGATCGATGATTCCACCGCTCTGGCAATCGCCGCGCGCTACCCAACGCGGCGCAAGGTGTCCTGGAGCCACTATCTGCTCTCCGCGCTGGGCAGTCTGATATTTGGCCTGGGCATCATCCTGTTTTTCGCCTACAACTGGGCCGACCTACCCAGGATTGCGAAGTTATTTCTCGTCTTCGCCGCATTGATATTGACACACGGCACGGCCCTGTGGTTTCGCGCGAAGCGGCCGGAACAGACCAATCTGATCGAGGGTTGTCACGTACTGGGCACCATGCTGTTCGGTGCAGGCATCTGGCTGATCGCGCAGATCTATCATATGGATGAACACTACCCGACCGCATTCCTGGTCTGGGGACTTGGAGCATTGACGCTGGCCTGGGCAATTCCGTCAGTGTTTCAGGGCTTGATGGCAACAGTTTTGCTGAGCGTCTGGGGCCTGGCGGAAACAATGGATTTCCGCGCCGTTCACCTCAGCAGTATCGCACTGGTTGCCATCGGGATTTTACCGCTGGCCTGGTGGCAGCGTTCACGCGCGCTGCTGCTCGCAGGACTCGTCACATTTATTGGCATGGCCGTTCTGAACATTGGTACGCACCTGTCATTCAGCATCATTTTCAACCTGTTGTTTACCACTGGCCTGTTGCTGGTTGCAGCGTCCGGTCTGGCCCGACGCAGCGCGTTTCCAGGCAGCGCGACCATCCTGAACGTGGTTGGCATACTCATCTACGGTGTGTGTCTGTTCCTCATGACTTTCATGACCGACTTCATCGTCGATGTGTACCTGATTCTGTACGCCACCGAAGATTCGCTGAAAACCGCGACCGCATTACAGTGGGTAATGCTTGGCATCGGCTCACTCGTGTGGCTGCCAGTGATAACACCCGCGTACAGAAAGAGGCTTGTAAACGATCCATCCAGAACGCTTAGGCTGCAACATCTACTCATGTTTGCTGCACTGCTGGTACTTCTGGTCAGCAATTGGGGACCAGAGCGGCTTGATGTAGACGTGCTGAGCCTGGCCTGCAATCTCATCCTGCTTGCTCATGGTGTCCTGATGATCATTCGCGGCACAGACTTGCTGGACTGGAAACAAGTGGCATTGGGGTGTGTGATCCTGTGCGCGCTGATTCTGGTTCGCTTTGGTGACTTGTTCCAGAGTCTTCTGATGCGCTCACTGGCATTCCTGTTCATCGGCGCTCTGCTGTTCGTTATCGGCCACCAGTATTCAAAGCGCAGGGCGAAGGAGCAGACCCATGCGTAAGTGGGCCATTATCCTGTGTGTTGCCGGTCAACTGGCCGTATTGGCCTTCATGGTTTTCGGGCGTGAATGGATCATTCATACTGGTACTCAGGTGCAGATCGCTACCGCACCGATCGATCCGCGTGATCCGTTTCGGGGCGACTTCGTGCGACTGCGTTATGGCCTGAATTCCCTGGGATACGCACCGGCAAGGTGGCAGCCCGCGACGTATGAGCCGAAGAAAGGTGACAAGGTCTTTGCAGTGCTGGAACCCAGGCCCGGTGGACTGCATGATGTCAGTTATTTCACCAATGTTGCACCTGCCGCCGACACTGGAGCCCTGTATATCAGGGGCCGTATGAAACCATCGGCTCGCTGGTCTCGCAGCACGGCGGTGGACGCCGCTTTTGGCATCGAGCAACTCTTTGTGGAACAAGGGTCAGGCTTGGATATTGAGAAGCGTCGGGGCATTCGCGGCGGACTCCAGAATGCGATGCACGCCAGGGTTTCCATTGGAGATACGGGTACAGCCGTGTTGACGGGATTTGACTGGAGTGCCCTGGCCATCGGTCTCGATATCTCACCGACATTTGCGCTGGTTCAAGCCATCAACGAGTCCCGTGCGAATGTTGCGAACGATGGCACGACAGCAGCGCCGACTGATGATCCCGATCCGCCCTCTCCCCCTCTTCGCCTGACTGTGAGCAATGTATCCGATGACATACTCATGTTGAACAATCCGGCGGGAAACTGTGGTTTCAGGCTCGAACCTGCTGCGCGCATGGATTCTGCTTATTTCGAACCCGAGAACGTCTGCGCGGATGCACTGCCAAGACTTCTCACCCTGGCGGTGGGAGACTCTCTGGTCATCGACATCGACCTGGCTGACCCACGCTGGCACATGAGCCGCTCGATAGACGGTGTCGTGAAGAGCGGGGATGTTCGTACCTTCGACGATTTCACCGAGTGGTTCCGTCTGGCCTACCGTTCTGACAGGCAAGGTACGGAAATCGAGGGAAACGCACTGTGGCAGGGAGATCTGCTCAGTCAGGCTTTCAATGCGCGTGGGCAGCGAGACTAGTCAGAGAGACCGATCAAAGAGACTGCTCAGGGAGACCAATCAGAGAGACCAATCAGAGAGAACAGTCGTAGATACTAGTCGTAGATACTAGTCGTAGATACTAGTCGTAGATACTAGTCGGAGATACTAGTGTAGTGAGTCAAACAATCTATTCATACC
>JABDKN010000027.1 GCA_013002205.1 Granulosicoccus sp. | reverse complement strand
AGCGCGAACTGCTCTCTCTGCTGCATGATCCGGATCGGGTCGGCACACTGCCCTCATCGCTGAACAACTTACACAATAGTGCAACCGCCGTGCGGGACCGCGTCTCGGACGAACTGCTGCAGGTACTCAATAAGCTGGATGACACCTGCATGGGCCTGGTTGACAACGCCTATCACTCGCTGTTCGCGGAAGACTCTGACGTACTTGAACAGATCAGTTATCAGCTGGACGATACGTTGATGTCCCTGTCAGCCTTTGCCGGACTGGCGCATGAGAACTTCAACCACGGGGATGGCTGGCGATTCATGATGCTCGGCCGGCGAATCGAGCGAGTCGCCCACACGGCCGTCATCATTGACACCATGTTGATGCATGACAGGGAAGACACATTGCTGCTGGAAACCCTGCTCAAACTGTTTGACAGTTCCATGACCTATCGCAGCCGCTACAGAAGCCAGCTGGATGTGCGGATGGTATTGCAACTGCTATTGCTGGATGAGTACAATCCGCGTTCTCTGGCATTCCAGCTCAGTGAGATCGAACAAACCATCAAACGACTGCCCGGAAGACGCAATCTGTCACAGGCCGATGCCTTGTCCCGACTGGTCATCGGTGGACTGAGTCGTATCAGGCTTGCCGATACCAGCGCGTTGCTGAATGCGAATCGCAACTCGCGACAGAACCTGGGCAAATTCCTGAGCCTGTTGGCCAGTATGCCCAACGACATGGCCGAAGTCCTCAGCGCCACCTACTTTGCGCATGTGGAGGCGAGCCAGCAACTGTCGGATGTCGCCATCGAACAGCACCCGAAAAAATCCACCAGCTCACCGCTGGATGACGACGATATCCACACTGCCCCATGAAACTGCAAGTCAGACACCGAACCCGGTATACGTATACCAAACTGGCGAGTCTGTCGCATAATCACATCTGCCTGCAACCGCGCAACACGCCGTCACAGCAATGTCTGGAATCGCGCGTTCATGTCACACCTGAGCCTGACAACATACTCCACGACCGCGATGTCTACGGCAATACAACTACCCGCTTCAGCATGAACCAGCGTCACAAGATCTGTGACATCGTTGTCACTTCACTGGTCGAGACGCGGGACGAGCTCGAGCCATTGCCGGTCTCACTGTCGATTGCCGAGAATCGGCAGTTCCTGCGCTCACTGTCAAGCGACGATGCCCTGATGGCGCAGGATTGCCTGCTGCCCTCGCCTTATATACCGGTTAGCGAGACTCTGGAAAAGTTCATTGAAGAACTACCGCTGAATGGACAATGCGTGGTCACCTACGCCCATCAGATGATGGAACATATCTTCAATACATTCGAATACAGTGCCGGTTTTTCAAACCTCGTGACGCCGTTGAGCAAGATTCATGCAGCTCGCAAGGGGGTATGCCAGGACTTTGCGCACCTGGCCATCGGTGCGCTTCGTCTGCAGGGCATACCAACTCGATACGTCAGCGGCTACCTGGAAACTATTCCGCCACCCGGCCAGAAGAAACTTCAGGGAGCCGATGCGTCGCATGCCTGGTATTCGATTTTCGATGCCGAGCACGGCTGGATCGATTTTGATCCGACCAACAACAAGCGACCGGACAGCCAGTACATAACGACGGCCTGGGGTCGCGATTACGGGGATGTGACTCCTGTCAAGGGAATGGTATATGGTGGGGGCGAGCATTCGCTGAGCGTAGAGGTTGACGTCAGCCGGATGGGAGAAACTGTTTTGATGATTGCGGAAAACTGACGCCCATGCCCGATCGCTGGAAAGACTATTCAAGCCCAGGCTACGATGAACTCATCGATAAGAACGGGAACCCGCGACGTGCTGCCGACCACGTCGCACGCTGGCTTGACCGGCTCAGTGATGAGGACCTGAAATCCCGTCAACAGGCTGCACAACTGGCCATCGAACAAATGGGTATCACCTTCACCGTGTATTCGGACAAAGGCAATATCGATCGCGAGTGGCCATTGGACATCGTCCCCAGAGTCATAGACGCACTGGAATGGAGCACGATAGAGGCCGGTCTGCAGCAACGGCTCAAGGCGCTGAACCTGTTCATCAATGATCTTTACAATGAACAGGCAATTCTCAAGGATGACATCATGCCGCGGGCACTGATCGAATCATCCAGCAATTATCGTACGGAATGCCGGGGGCTGCGTCCTCCACATGGCGTATGGGCGCATATCTGCGGCAGTGACCTGGTCCGAGGTGAGGACGGAACGGTCTATGTTCTGGAGGATAACCTGAGGGTACCCTCGGGCGTGTCCTACATGATCGAGAATCGTGAGGTCATGAAACGCGCCATGCCCGAGGTCTTCCGGCAGTGCCACATCCTGCCCGTGGACAACTACACCGAGAATCTGCAACGTATGCTGTCGAGCCTGTCAGAGCAGCAGAATCCGAGCCTGGTGGTACTCACGCCGGGTATCTTCAACTCGGCCTATTTCGAGCATACCTTCCTGGCACAGGAAATCGGCGCCGAACTGGTCGAAGGTCGTGATCTGCTGGTGGCCGACGACGGCTACGTCTACATGCGTAATGTCGGCGGTCTGAAACGGGTCGATGTCATCTACCGTCGGGTGGACGATGAATTCATTGACCCGGAATGCTTCAACCCGAAATCGACACTGGGCGTTCGCGGACTCATGAAAGCCTGGCGATCAGGCAAAGTCGCCATAGCCAATGCACCGGGAGCCGGTGTCGCCGATGACAAGGTGATCTATTCCTATGTGCCCGATATCGTTCGCTACTACCTGAATGAGGAACCCCTGATTGCCAACGTGCCTACCTATCGGTGCGAGAATGCCGATGAACGGGAGTATGTGCTGGATAATCTCGCCTCGCTGGTCGTGAAGCCGGCCAACGAATCCGGGGGCTACGGCATGCTGATCGGGCCCAGGAGTTCGGCCGGGGAGCAGGAAGAGATGGCTGAGAATATCCGTAACAATCCGCGCAACTACATTGGCCAGCCTACCCTGACCCTGTCCACGGCGCCCACCATCAGCGGCGAACGCTTTGCGCCTCGTCACATCGATCTGCGTCCTTTCGTGCTGCAGGGAGAGGAGATTACGGTCACCACCGGTGGGTTGACACGGGTTGCGCTGGTTGAAGGGTCTCTGGTGGTCAATTCTTCCCAGGGAGGAGGTAGCAAGGACACCTGGGTGGTACGCAGCGCAGCGCCTGCCACTCAACAACAGTCACAGGAGCAATAGGTCATGCTGGCCCGTGTTGCAGAGAATATCTATTGGCTGAGTCGCTACCTGGAACGCGCAGAAAACACGGTACGGCTCATCAATGTGCACAGTAACCTGCTGATGGATTTGCCGACGGTCGATGATCATCAGGGCTGGATACCCCTGATATCCATCAACGGCCTGGATGAAGAATTCGCTGAATTGCATGACCAGGCTTCTGAGTCGACCGTCAACCATTTCCTGCTGGCAGACAAGACCAATCCCGGTTCTCTGCGCTGTGCCTTTCAGGCCATTCAGATCAATCTGCGCAGTTGTCGGGATATCATTCCGAAAGCCAGTTACGAGGCGATAAACAGTCTGTGCCGTTTTGTCCTCAGGCAGATAGACGGTTCCCATGCGCACCCAGCGCAGAGACTGGCATTCCTGAGAACTGTCGAGGAACGACTGCTGGCGATCTCGGGCGGTCTCAACAGCAACATGAGCCACGACCTCGGCTATCGCTTCATGCGCCTGGGGTGCTATCTTGAGCGCGCAGACATGACTTCGCGTATCATCGATGTGCAATCCACGCGCCTGTCAGCACTGCACACCACGCGCGAGATCATGGCCATCCAGGCCCAGCGCTGGGTCTCGGTACTTCGCTCACTGGCGGCACACCAGATGTACCGGCAAAGCGTGCGTCGACCGGTCAACGGCACTGATACGCTGACCTTCCTGCTCACCGACCTGAACCTGCCCCGTTCCTATTCTTTCTGCATCAATCACCTGGATGAATGCCTGCAATGGGTCGGCGACTGCGCAGCCGCCAGCGAAGCAGTAGCTGTGCTCAAGCGCCAGCTGGATGCGGCAGTGTATGAATCGCTGGCACGGGATCCCGACGAGCTGCATCTGTTTCTGGATAAGCTGCAACTGGGCATGCTGGATGTCGGTGCGGCCATCAACGCAACCTATTTTCCACCACCCGCGCCGATCGAGGAACCGGACACCGCCGAACCGACTGCCTCCATCAAGGAAAGCGAATGAGTATCAAAGTAGCGCTCGATCACACGACCGTTTACAGCTACGACAAGCCGGTTACGCTTCATCCGCATATCATCAGGCTCCGACCGGCGCCTCATTGCCGGACCCCCATTCTAAGCTACAGCCTGTCCATCGAACCAAAGGAGCATTTTCTCAACTGGCAGCAGGATCCGTTCGGCAACTACCTTGCCAGGCTTGTATTTCCGGAAAAGTGTACGCGGCTATCCGTGACGGTGGACCTGGTCGCCGAGTTGACAGTCATCAATCCGTTCGATTTTTTCGTGGAGGAATCCGCCGAAAAATTTCCGTTCAGCTACAGTGAAGTCAATGCCCGGGAGCTGGCACCCTATCTGGCCACGACAGCGGCAACGCCTGTCCTGCATAGCTGGCTCGAAGCCAACAGGCCGTCGCAGTTGCAGATCATCGATGCGCTGGTGTTCATCAACCAGGCTGTCCATCGGGACGTCGGCTACAAGCTGCGTATGGAACCTGGCGTACAGACCAGTGAAGAGACATTGTCCCTTGCCATAGGTTCGTGTCGGGACAGTGGCTGGTTGCTGGTGGAAATCATGCGGCACTATGGTATCGCCGCACGCTTCGTCTCGGGCTACCTGGTACAGTTGACACCGGATGTGAAATCCATCGACGGCCCGTCCGGTGCCGAAGCCGACTTCACTGATTTGCACGCGTGGACCGAGGTCTACATTCCGGGGGCCGGTTGGGTAGGACTCGACCCCACGTCCGGGCTTTTCGCGGGCGAAGGACACATCCCGCTCGCCTGCACACCACAGCCTGTGAGCGCGGCCCCGATCACCGGGGTGGCCAGCGCCATGGCCAGCGACTTCTATTTTCACAACCGGGTCACCCGGTTTGACGAGCGTCCCAGGGTCACCCTGCCCTATTCGGAAACGGAATGGCAGCGGGTACTGGATCTGGGTAATGCAGTCGATCAACGTCTGCTGGCCCAGGATGTCCGCCTGACGATGGGTGGCGAGCCCACTTTCGTCTCAGTCGATGACATGGAAAGCCCGGAATGGAACAATGCCGCGCTGGGTGAGCACAAACTGGAGCGCGCTGGCGTCTTCCTGGAAAAACTTCGTAACGCCTTTGCACCCAGCGGCATCATCGCCTATGCCCAGGGCAAATGGTACCCGGGTGAACCCACGCCGCGCTGGGCCTTGATCAGCCATTGGCGCAGCGATGGCCAGCCTATCTGGCACGACCCGTCAAGACTCGCCACGCCAGGGTCACACAAGGCGGCGAAAGGTGATGCACGGATGCTGATGACTCATCTGTGCCGGGAGTTGAACGTCGACGGGCAATTTGTTCGTCCGCTTCTGGAAGATCCGCTCCATCATCTGCATCTGGAATCCATGCTGCCCGAGGGAGCCGAACTGGACACGCTGGGCCTCAAGGACAGCCGTTCGCGAAGGCGGCTGATCGAGCAGCTCTCAGCGGGCATCGATGAGGCGGTCGGTTTCATGTTGCCACTGGCATTCGAACCATCTGCGAGCATGCCTGCTGAAACCGGTGGTTACTGGATATCCAGCGAGTGGCCGCTGCGCCGGCAACAGGTCTTCCTGATTCCCGGCGATTCCCCGGCCGGACTGCGACTGCCGCTGGATTCGCTGCCCGAGGACACCTCGGTAGACAAGGATGTCAATAACCTGCTCGAGGATAATTTCGATCCTGCAGAGCCACTGCCGGTTCCCGCAACGCCCGGTTCGGCTGCTGTTGCACCGATAGCTGCGTCATCCGGACCGCAAACTGCCGGAAAAGCTGCAAGCCGGATTGCAACAGAGGACGTCGACCAGGCGCCCCGACTCATTCGAACCACGCTGTGTGTGGAAATACGGGACGATTCGCTGTATATCTTCATGCCGCCGATGCAAAGTGCCCGCAGTTGGGTAGTGCTCATGGCTTGCATCGAACGTGCGTGCATTGCTGCCGACGTCCACCCCGTCATCGAGGGTTATGAACCACCGCGGGATGCACGCCTGAAATCCTTTCGTATCACACCGGACCCCGGCGTCATCGAAGTCAACATTCACCCCTCCGGCAGTTTCCCTGAACTGGTGGAGCGCACGGAAACCATCTACGAAGCGGCCCGTGAATCGCGACTTGGGGCGGAAAAATTCATGGTCGATGGCCGTCATACAGGCACCGGAGGCGGCAACCATGTGACCATGGGGGGCTACTCGCCTGCCGACAGCCCCTTCCTGCGTAGACCCGACCTGCTGCGCAGTGTCATTACCTACTGGCAGCACCATCCCAGTTTGTCCTACCTGTTCTCCGGCATGTTCATCGGCCCGACCAGCCAGGCACCGCGCATAGACGAGGCGCGCAGTGAGTCCCTGTATGAGCTGGAGATGGCCCTGTCACGACTGCCCAGTGGAGAGAGTGACAAACCCTGGCTGGTCGACCGACTGCTCAGGAATCTCCTGATCGACGTGACTGGCAACACGCATCGCACGGAAATCTGTATCGACAAGCTGTATTCACCGGACGGGGCGGCGGGTCGACTCGGAATCGTCGAATTGCGTGCCTTCGAAATGCCGCCACATGCCCGCATGAGCATCGTCCAGGCGCTGTTGATACGCTGCCTGGTCAGTCGATTCTGGGACACACCCTATACGGGCAAGCTGATACGCTGGGGTACCGAGTTGCACGACCGTTTCATGCTGCCGCATTACCTGTGGCAGGACATCGGTGATGTGATCGATGACTTGAATGAACACGGCCTGGCATTCGACCGGAACTGGCTCGATGCCTTCTGGGAATTTCGTTTCCCGGTCTATGGCGTTCGCCAGATTGGTGATATTTCTCTGGAACTGCGTGCCGCCATCGAGCCATGGCATGTGCTGGGAGAAGAGGCGTCAGCCAGTGGCATGGCACGCTATGTTGACTCCTCCCTGGAACGCCTGCAACTGAAAGTCACGGGGCTGACGGAAGAGCGCTACAAGGTTACCTGTAACGGCTGTGTTTTACCCTTGCGCAAGACCGGCACTGCCGGCCAGTTTGTGGTCGGGGTCAGGTACCGTGCGTGGCAACCCACGTTTGCCCTGCATCCGGATCTACCCGTCGATACCCCACTGGTGTTCGATATCATCGATACCTGGAACAACCGGAGCCTGGGTGGATGCGCCTACCATGTCGCCGATCCTGGTGGTCGAAGTTACGAAGACGTACCCGTCAATGCCAACGTGGCGGAGGCCAGGCGGCTGGCGCGTTTCGATGAGGATCACCATACGCCGGCACCAACGGTCATAAAAACGCCCGTGCACACCACAGTGACCCGTTTCGAAGACACGGAGGCCGGTAGCGAAGTCATGATCCAGTCCATACTCGATGAGAATCCGGAGTACCCGTGTACGGCCGATCTTCGTCAGCGGATGCGTTGAGCACGCCTCATACCAGGCGCCAGCGTATTCGTGCGGCCGCACATGTGGCAGCAAAGCGTGACGGACTGGCAGCGCCGGTGTCCGTCTTTCACGCTGCGCAGTCGGTAGCCGGAGCAACATCACACTCCACACTGGCGAGTCTGGATCAGCAGGGCAGCGCACGGATCCGCCTGCCCAACTGGTCCGGCAGTGCCCTGCAGGCGGTATTGATCAATACCGCCGGTGGCCTGACCGGCGATGACAGGATCCAATGGTCAGGCACCGCACACGCCGGCTCGCGCTTATGCATCAGCACGGCGGCGTGTGAAAAACTCTACCGAACTCATGGCCCGCCAGCGCGGCAGGATACCCGGCTGCGGATCGAAAGCGGTGCACGGCTGGACTGGCTGCCACAGGAGACCATCGTCTTTGATGGCGCCTCGCTACAGCGTAATCTGCACGCAGAGCTCGACGCCGATGCCACTGCCCTGTTCGTGGAGAGTATCGTGCTGGGCCGCCAGGCCATGCGTGAGTCGATCACTCGACTCAGCCTCCATGACCGGTGGCGAATTGTGCGCGATGGCAGTCTTCTGCATGCTGAAGAGCTGCGACTGGATTTCAGACAGTCGCACGATGCACGACGACAGAGCAGGCTGCACCACTACAGTGCCCTGTCGACCGTGGTACTGGTCTCACCGCAACCGAGCGAGTATTTGAGACTGCAGGCCAGCCGCCTGCAAAATCTGATTTCAGATTCTGCTGATGACGGTAAGCTGTGCGCTGCTGCATCGGTCATGGATCACAGGCTGATCGTGCGCGTTCTCGCCAGTAATAGTCGGATGCTGCGAAATTTCCTGATACCTTGTATAGAATTGTTGAACGACGATGTAGCGATCCCTCAAGTATGGAAGGTGTGACCACATGCAGCTGACTCCTCGCGAAAAAGACAAACTGCTGATCGCCATGGCTGCAGAAGTAGCCCGCAAGCGGCATGCCCGTGGCGTCAAGCTCAACTACCCGGAAGCCATCGCCCTGATTTCCGATCATGTCGTGGAAGGCGCCCGTGACGGCAGGAGCGTGGCCGAGTTGATGAGCGCCGGCGCGACGGTCATCACCCGGGAAGATGTCATGCCGGGCATCAGTGAAATGATTCCCGAGATACAGGTAGAGGCAACCTTCCCCGACGGCGTCAAACTGGTCACCGTTCATCAACCTATTCGGTAGGAACATCATGATTCCAGGTGAAATAATGACGGCTCCGGGTGAACTGGTGCTCAACGAGGGCAGGCAGAGCCTCACTCTGCTCGTGGCCAATACCGGTGACCGGCCCATTCAGGTCGGCAGCCACTATCATTTCGCCGAAACCAATCCGGGACTGTCCTTTGACCGCGCAGCCGCGCGGGGCTTTCGCCTGGATATTGCTGCCGGCACGGCGGTGCGTTTCGAACCGGGACAGGAACGTGAGGTGAGCCTGGTTGCGATAGGTGGTGAACGGAAGATCATCGGTTTCCGCAAAGCGGTCATGGGAGCCTTGTGATGGCGACGACGATCTCACGGGAAGCCTATGCCGATATGTACGGTCCGACCACTGGTGACAAGGTACGACTGGCGGATACCGAGCTGATCATCGAAGTCGAGCGCGACCTGTGTAACTACGGCGAGGAGGTCAAGTTCGGTGGCGGTAAAGTCATCAGGGACGGTATGGGTCAATCACAGCGATCACGTGCCGACGGTGCCGTCGATACTGTCATAACCAATGCACTGATCGTCGATCACAGCGGCATCTACAAGGCCGATGTCGGTCTGCGGGACGGCAGAATCGCGGCAATCGGCAAGGCTGGAAATCCGGATACCCAGGATTCGGTCGATATCGTCATCGGCCCCGGTACAGAGGCCATCGCTGCCGAAGGGCGGATACTGACCGCCGGGGGTTTCGATTGCCACATCCATTACATCTGCCCACAGCAGGTGGATGAGGCTCTGATGTCTGGCGTCACCACGATGCTTGGCGGCGGAACCGGTCCGGCACATGGAACCCTTGCCACCACCTGTACCCCGGGTCCCTGGCATATGGGCAGAATGATTCAGGCCGCTGATGGATTGCCCATGAATATGGCATTCGCCGGCAAGGGTAATGCGTCGCATCCGCAGGCGCTCCAGGAAATGGTCCTGGCAGGTGCCGCGGCCCTCAAACTTCATGAAGACTGGGGGACCACGCCCGCGGCCATCGACTGTTGCCTGAAGGTTGCTGACGAGCACGATGTGCAGGTGATGATCCATACCGACACGCTCAATGAAAGTGGCTTTGTGGAAAGTACGATCGAGGCGGTGGCAGGACGAACCATCCATGCCTTCCATACCGAGGGTGCCGGTGGCGGTCATGCCCCCGATATCATCAAGGTCTGCGCATTGCCCAACTTTCTGCCCTCCTCGACCAATCCGACGCGCCCCTATACCGTCAACACCATCGATGAACACCTGGACATGCTGATGGTCTGCCATCACCTGGACAGTAACATCCCCGAAGACATCGCCTTCGCTGAAAGCCGCATACGCAAGGAAACCATCGCTGCCGAAGATATTCTGCACGATCTGGGGGCATTCTCGATCATAGCCTCCGACAGCCAGGCCATGGGACGGGTCGGCGAAGTTCTGATACGCACGTGGCAGACCGCCGACAAGATGAAAAAACAGCGTGGCCGGCTGGCCGAGGAAAACGGTGACAATGACAACTTCAGGGTCAGGCGCTACATCGCGAAATACACCATCAACCCGGCCATTGCCCACGGCCTCAGTCATGAAATCGGCTCCATCGAGGTCGGCAAACGTGCAGACCTGTGTCTGTGGCACCCGGCCTTTTTCGGCGTAAAACCGGAAATGATACTGCTGGGCGGCAGTATCGTCGCCGCTGCCATGGGCGACCCGAACGCCTCCATTCCGACACCACAGCCAGTGCACTACCGACCGATGTTCGGCAGTTTTGGAAAGGCATTGACAAACAGTTCAGTCACCTTCGTATCGCAGGCCGCCATCGAAGATGCACTCGCAGACAGACTTGGCGTTCAGAAACGCCTGCTTGCGGTGAAAAACACCCGCTCTGAAATAAGTAAGGCAAGTATGGTCCTGAACAATGCCACACCATCCATCGAGGTCGATCCGGAAACCTATGACGTCACGGCCGACGGCGAACTGCTGAGCTGTGAACCTGCCACGGAACTGCCCATGGCCCAGCGCTATTTCCTGTTCTGAGCCGGACGATGATGACACTGCATTGTCATATCGTTGAACGGGGTAGTGCCACCAGGCCAGCGAACTGGCACGCGAACTCGCACGCGGATTCGCTCGCGGACTCGCACCTGGAATCGGTGCCGGTGACATTGGATGATTCGATTGCTGACACGATCACCCTGGACGAGACAGACCGTCATCGCCGGCGCTTTGCCATGGTATCGGACCATGGCATCGACTTTCTGCTCGAACTGCAGTCACCGGTGCTGCTTCTACAGGATGACGTGTTGAGGCTCAGTGATGGTCGCGGTATTCGAGTACTTGCCAAGCCCGAGCCCCTGTACTCGGTACATGCTCGTGACCCGTTGCACCTGTTGATGCTTGCCTGGCATGTGGGCAACCGGCATCTGGCCACACAAATCGAGCAGGATCATTTTCTGATCCGGCGCGATCCGGTCATTCGCACCATGCTCGAAGAGCTCGGAGCCGTGGTTACCGATATCGAATGCGGCTTCAATCCGCTTGGCGGTGCCTACGACAATGGGCACGGGCATGTGCACTCACACCCTGCCCAGCATACCCATGCTGAAGAATGAACAGGCGGAGCTCGCCGGTCATTTGAGGCTGCAGACCTGGATGTCGGCCGCATTTCCTGTCGGCGCCTACAGTAGCAGCCACGGCCTGGAAACTGCCATACAGGATGGCCGAGTCCATGATATGCCCAGCTGCCGAAGCTGGATAGATTCAATCCTGAGACATGGCAGTGGCTGGAACGATGCACTGTTTACACATCAGGCTTATCAACTGGTGAGTGCAACGGATTGTCATGACACTCGACCAGCGCCATGTGTTACGCACATCCCGGAGTCTGCACACACAATGAATCATGCTGCGGCAGCCCACGGGCAGACGATGCAACAGCTTCGTGAGCTCAATGCACTTGTCCTCGCCCTGGTTGCAGGTGCCGAACGTTTGCAGGAAACCACTCAACTGGGTTCGGCCTTCCTGCGTGCCGCAACTGCCTGGGATGAGACGAGTCGACTACCCTGGCACGCGGTAACCGACCGGTGGACACTGCCTGTCGTGGTTGGCGGACTCGGCGCCCTGCATGGCTTGCCGGCCAGACTGCTGGTGGCATCCACGCTCCAGTCTGCCTCAAGCAACCTGGCCTGGATAGCGACTCGCCTGGTACCGCTTGGACAGAGCAGTACGCTGGCGATGATCGCAAGTCTGGAAACTGTCGTGACCGGGATCGCAGACAGGAGCCTCACCGCCACACTGGATGATCTGGGGAGCAGCGCCCTGCTGGCGGACCTGGCCTCCCTGCAACATGAACAACTCGATGGCCGCGTATGTCAGACCTGATGAAGTCAGCCGTTCCCGCGCAGAGGCAACGTGCACCCCTGCGTGTTGGCATAGGAGGCCCGGTCGGCGCTGGCAAGACCAGCCTGGTTGCGCAACTGTGCATGGCGTTGCGCGATGACTATTCCGTAGCAGTCATCACCAATGACATCTACACCCGAGAGGATGCCGAAGCGCTGGTCAGGTTGCAGGCATTGTCCAGTGATCGCATCATCGGCGTCGAAACAGGCGGCTGTCCGCACACAGCCATTCGCGAGGATGCGTCCATCAATCTGCGTGCCGTGGCATCATTGTGTGAACGGCACCCATCGCTGGATATCATTTTCATAGAATCAGGAGGGGATAATCTGGCCGCGACCTTCTCTCCTGAGCTTGCGGACCTCTCACTGTATGTGATCTCGGTCTGCCAGGGAGATGATATTCCCCGCAAGGGGGGCCCGGCGATTACCCGCTCCGACCTGCTGATCATCAACAAGACAGACCTGGCTCCGCATGTCGATGCGGACCTTCCGACCATGCGGCGCGATGCGGCACAGGCACGCAACGATCGCCCAACGTTATTTACCGACCTGAAACACGGGACCGGCGTGGACGAGATCGTCGTTTACATCCGTAGCAGTGGCGGACTGGACTAACCACAAAGTGAGTCGTGCGACGGTAGAGTGAGACAACGGTCAAAGTTTCGTGACACCCGCCTCATGACCAACGATCCTCGACCACGCCGGGAACTGCTGGCTGGATAGCAATATCGTTAAATAAGTCGAGCAAATTGTCGACTGTCCGAAATCGATGTCGCGCGGTCACGGATTCTCTATCAACGAAAACCGCAAATTGCCAATATCTGTAGGACACCGTTCAGACAGATATCGGCATGATTCCCGCCCCGTCCATGGATACCGACAAACCGGCAACGCAGGCTGATGCCGTGCGCCTGCTGTTTGTCGACGATGATCCGGGATACCTTGATCTCATCATTCGGCGATTGATGCGGGAGACCGGCAATCGTTTTAGCATCGACACGGCCAGTAATATTGAGGAAGCGGTCAACTGCTGCCTGACCAACGACTACGACAGCCTGTTGGTCGACTACCTGTTGCCCGATGGTTACGGCACCGATATCGTTGACAGGCTCAATCGATACTTCGAACAGGAGGAGCAGGCCGACAGAAACGCACCCCCGGCCATCATCGTGACCGCAGACGGCGGCGAGCACGCAGCGGTGAAGGCAATCAGGGCCGGCGCGGTGGATTTCCTGGCAAAACGCGATGCAACGCCGCAGGCGCTGATACGCGCCACCTCACACGCGGTTGAGAAATCACGCCTCGAGGCCTCTGTACGCCAGCGAAATCTGGCCGTGGAACATGCCAACGTTCTGCTGGAGAAGGCCAATGCACAGCTGGAGTCCAAACGACGGGAAATACTCAGCTTTTATCACACGGTTTCGCACGAAGTGAAAACACCGCTGGCCGCAGCACGGGAGTTCGTTTCCCTGGTCAAGGACGGTGCCGCCGGAGATCTGACCGACCAGCAGCGCGAGCTACTTGGCTATGCCATGGACAGTTGCGACCAGATCAAGTATCAGTTTACCGATCTGCTGGAACTGGCACGAATCGATAGTGGCAAGACCAGATTACAACGGAAAATCGTACCACTGGACCCCATTGTCAAACGCAGTGTGGCCAGTGTCACTGAGCTGTCCAAAAGCAAGAGTATCAGCATAGAAGTGTCAGCCGATAACGCTGCGCACTCGATCTATTGTGACCCCGAGCGAATCGTGCAGGTACTGTCAAATCTGCTGACCAATGCGGTGAAATTTACCGGCGAAAATGGGATGGTCAGGTTGGATGTCTCGCTCGAGCGGAGCTCCGGCCTCGTGAGTTTTCGGGTCTCAGACACCGGCTGTGGAATCGAGGCTGAGAAACTGGATCTCATCTTCGAAAGGCTCTATCAGATTGAAACCGTGGAGGTTCAGGAGAACCAGGAAGGGCTGGGACTGGGGCTGAGTATCTGTCGGGAGCTCCTCACCCTGCATGGTAGTCACCTGAGTGTGACCAGTGAATTGGGAGTAGGAAGCCAGTTCAGCTTCGAACTTCCGCAGACGACACCGACCGAAATTGAAAGGGTGCAATGATATGAAAACAGTATTGCTGATCGAAGACGATGAAAAACTGAGTCTGGCTCTGCGCCTGCGTCTCAATCACATGAATTTTACGGTACACCGTGTCGCGGATGCAGTGCGCGCAATGGATGAGGCGATCAAGTCCAGGCCCGACGTCATTCTACTGGACATCAACCTGCCAGGTGGCAATGGCTTTATCGTGGCGGAGCGGCTGCGCAGCCATCCGGACACCATGTCGATACCCATCATCTTCATCACGGCGAGTGAACGTTCGGAACTGGCGAAACGCGCCAACGAATTCCCCAGAGCGTACTTTCTGCAGAAGCCGTTCGCCGCCCAGCAGCTTCAGGACACCATGGAAGCATGTGAAAGCTTATGACGGCAGATGACCACGACTCAGCGAGCCTGGTTCAGAATGTGCCTGAACAGGAAGACGTTTCCGAGGTTCTGCACGACCTGACCGGTCCGCTGGTGACGGCATCAGGCTTCATGGGCGAGCTTCAACTGGCGCGAGACTGCGCCGTATCACTATTGAAATCTCTGCCGGCAGACACTGACGCGGAACTCGTACGGCAACTGAAGGACCAGGTGGATACCGACATGCAGCATTGCCTGGACCGCGTCAACCAGTCACTATCACAGCTGGACACAACGATTCAGCGATTACGGAACAGCAAACGTGACGGGCGGACGAAGGGCGATAACATCTGTACCGGATAAGGAAGCCTGGCTGGAGCGCGATACACTGCGGCCTGGTGTCCAGATTTCGATGACCGTCTACTGTTTCAGTTTGTAGCCGGTCTTGAACATCGCCCACACGACCAGTAAGCAGGCAATCAGGAAGCCGGCAATCATGATCAGGCTGACTGTCACGCTGACATCGGATACCTCGAAAAAACTCCAGCGAAAACCACTGATCAGATAGAGAACGGGATTCAGCAACGTCACTTTCTGCCAGAATTCCGGCAACATGCTGACAGAGTAGAAACTGCCGCCGAGAAAGACAAGTGGCGTGATGACCAGCAATGGAATGAGTTGCAGCTTCTCGAAATTGTCGGCCCACAAGCCGATAATGAAGCCGAACAGACTGAAGGCCACACAGGTCATCAGCAGGAAGGCCACCATCCACACAGGATGCGCGATACGTAGTTCGACGAAAAACGATGCCGTGATGAGGATGATGGTGCCGATTATCAGCGACTTGCTTGCCGCAGCCCCTACGTACCCCACGACCACTTCGATGAAGGAAACGGGCGCTGACATGATCTCGTAGACGGTACCGGTAAACTTTGGAAAGAATATGCCGAAGGAGGCGTTGGATATGCTCTGGGTCAACAGTGAGAGCATGATCAGCCCCGGCACGATGAACGAGCCGTAACTGACGCCTTCGATTGACTGGATTCGTGAACCGATAGCAGAGCCGAACACAACGAAATAGAGTACCGTCGAAATGACCGGTGAGGCGATACTCTGCATAAGCGTATTGCGAGTACGCCGCATCTCGTTACCGTAGATTGATTTGATTGCTTGAACATTCATGTCAGTCTTGCTTGCCGGCTCCGTGTACCAGATTCACGAAAATATCTTCCAGGGAACTTTGCGAGGTGTTCAGATCCTTCAAACCCAGACCCTCCTCGGAGACTGCCTGCAACAGCGCCGTGATGCCGGTGCGCTCACCCTGCGTATTGAAGGTATAGGTCAGTCGCTGACCATCCTCTGACAAGACCAGGTCGAAGTCCACCAATGAGGCCGGCAAGGTTTTGATCGAGGTTCTGAGATCCACTATCAGCTGTTTCTGGCCCAGCGAACTCATCAGGTTGTGCTTGTCGTCAATCACCAGCAACCGACCATCACTGATGACCCCCACCCTGTCGGCAATCTCTTCCGCCTCCTCGATGTAGTGTGTGGTGAGTATGATGGTCACACCCGATTGCCGAAGCTTCTCAACCAGTTTCCACATGTCCTTGCGAAGTTCCACATCGACACCGGCCGTTGGTTCGTCCAGAAACAGTACACGTGGTTCATGGGCCAGCGCCTTGGCAATGAGCACGCGACGCTTCATGCCGCCGGACAGCTGATTGACCATTGCCTCCTTCTTGTCGGAAAGCGACAGGTCGGCCAGTATTTCGTCGATCTTCGCATCATCGGGCGGCATGCCGAACAGTCCCCGGCTGAAGCGCACCGTGTTTTTCACCAGGTCGAACGCTCCCAGTGAAAGTTCCTGTGGTACCAGGCCGATGAGCTTCCGGGTGTGGCGAAATTGCCGGATGATATCGTAGCCCGCTACGGTTACGCTGCCCGAGGTCGGTGTGACCAGTCCACAGATGGTCGAGATGAGCGTAGTCTTACCGGCACCGTTGGGGCCAAGCAGTGCGAGTATCTCGCCTGCACGTATGTCCAGATCGATGCCCTTGAGCGCCTGGTGGCCGCCCGCGTATGTCTTGGTCAGGCCGCGGATGGCAATGATGGTGGAAGACTCCTGTTCAACAGGCTTGTTTTGCGTCATAGGCTATTGTGGCACGTCCCGCCCGGATACGGGTTTACTGACTCGATCTCAGAGTCCTGGCAGGCGCATGCCGATCATGTTCCAGCCATCTTCATGGCTGGCCATGACCGTCCC
>JABDKN010000025.1 GCA_013002205.1 Granulosicoccus sp. | reverse complement strand
TGCCCGGGTAGGCAACCGCTACAAAGGTGTTCAAGCTGTCAACCTTGGCAGGCATAAGTCGAGGCAGAGTAAGATATCGGCTCCACTTCGATGGTGCCCTGATTCACCCATTAGGGAAAAAATAGCTCCCATACTATTCAGGCAGCAGCTCTGGGTATTCGATAATGTTGCTTAGACGCGATTGCCGTTCCACACGATGATGCAGGGCCGGTTTCCATCCACAATTTACTGCCGCGCCAGGTATTCGCCGAGTCGCTTCATCCTGTTCCTGGGCGAAAACCTGGCCTGCTAAAGTTTGTTGCCATCCTGATCAGTGGCATAGACCTAGGAAACTGAGTTTACAGCGTCAGCAGGTATAGGGAAGGCCACTACTCAATCTGGTGCTCTACCTCGTATAGAATTTATAGAGAGCAACTCGATCTATGAAAGTATCAAAAAGTCTTTACTTTGCAGGTTTGCTGACTTTGCTGATAGCGGTAGGTGGATGTGCGACGATATCGACATTGAGCCAGCCAACTCACAAAAGAAAGCCTTTAGTGATGAGTGGCGTCAGGCTTGATCTGGCGTCGTTACGCAACGACGCAGCAGCTACGGAGAGATTCGGTGTCTCACCACCAGTCTATCCGCTATTGGATCTGCCATTCAGTGCTGTATTCGATGTTTTGGCACTTGGATACACAGTGCCAGTTGCGTGGTTTTATAGGCACTAAAAAGGGCTGAGATTTTAAATACTATCGCGGCTCCCGGCCATGGGCAGGCTAAGCTCGGCATTTCGAAAAAGTTCTCTTTAGTCAGTAACGGAATTCTGGCTCGATAAGCTAAAAGTCCGGTAGTTGACGCTCCCAATGCAAGTTATTGATTGCGCTACGCGGAAAATATCGACATTATTTGCGAATGGATACCAGTCTCATGCAAATCGCCCCTGCAAGCAACTCAGCGGATGGGTCCGCGACGCAGCGTACCTATCTGGCAATACGCCGCATGATCGTGGCTGGTGTAATCAAGCCGGGGGAAAAACTGAAGATTGAGCAGTTGCGTACGCGTCTTGATACCGGCGCATCGCCGATCCGCGAAGCGCTTAGCTTACTTACATCCGAACATCTGGTGACACGGATCGACCAACGAGGCTTTCGCGCCGCCGAAACCAGCCGCAAGAATTTTAACGAGATTCTCGAAATGCGCTGCGAGTTGGAAGAAATGGCCTTGCGCAAGAGCATAGGCCGCGCAACCGATGCATGGGAGGAGGGCGTCATGCTGGCCAATTACCGGATGGTCCGCGCACGGCAGCAGGGTGGAGAGAAATTCGAGGATCTGCACAAGGCGTTTCATATGGCGCTGCTGGCCAATTGCGACGCACCGATACTATTGCAGTTCTGTTCGCAGCTTTACGACCTTAACATCCGTTATCGCTATCTGGCGGGCCTTGCTCTCAACTACCAGAAACGCGACGTCGACACAGAACATCGCCGGATCATGGAATGCGCCATCGCCCGGGACGCCGATACGGCATCGGCGGAGCTCAAAAGCCATTATCGCCAAACTGGCGCTTTCATAGCCGAACTGATAGGCGAGGACGTATCTGACTAGTCGTCTTCTCGCACCAGTGTCAGATCGAAATCGACCTTCAACCAGCTGCCCTCGACTTTGCCGGACAGATCGAACCCCTGATTCGGAAAAGTGCCTGCGGGCATGTCCTGATAGTGCATCACCAGATCCTCGCGCACACCAAACACGGCATCCTGATCCAGGTATGGGTCGTCGGCGGCGAAAATCTCAGAGACAAGCGTGCGGTATCCCTCCGCTTTAACGATGAAATGCAGATGACTTGGTCGCCAGGCGTGACGTTTTGTGGCATACAGCAGTGCGCCGCCCGGGCCATCGGTGGGCACCTCGTAGCTGACCGGTTTGATGGTTGTGAATGCGTAGCGTCCGTCGGCGCCAACCGTTTGGATGCCGTGAAACGAATAGGTATCCTGTTCCGGATCCTGGCTGGAGTAAAGCCCGTTGGGTGCGGTCTGCCAGATGTCTATGGTCGCATCCTGGATAGGCACGCCTTCGATATCGCGCACGACACCCTGGGCCAGCAACACCTTGCCGGGATAGTGTCGCTTCATGTCAAATCCCAGCGGGATCGGCGGGGCACCAGAGATATGGAACGGCCCCAGCACCGACGATGACGTGCCACCTGGCACTGTATTGACCATATCGACCAGCGACGAGACACCCAGTAAGTCGCTCAGCAGGACCATTTCGTGGCGCTCCTTGTCTGATATCTCACCTGCCCACTCCAGCATCTCGATACCCTTCTCCCATTCGGCATGGGTCAGGTCGACCTCTTTGACAAAGGCATGCAGGTGGCGGGCCAGGGCAGCCAATACCTCGCGCAGGCGCGGATCGGTGTCCTTGCCTATATAGCCCAGGAAGGCGTCTGTGATGTTGTCCTTGGTGACATTGCGCATTGGCGGTAACTCCTTACTTGCCTGCCGTATTCTGCAGATCGGTCTCGTTGATGATCGGACTGTAACAGATGCCTGTTTTCTCGATTTCGACATCGACAAGCTCGCCCGGAAACTGCATTGCAAATCCTCTATCGATTTTCAAGAATTTTAGCGATAAGAAATTAACCGGTCAAAAATTATCTATAGTGTCTTGTCTCATTGAGGCTGATAGCCGCGGACGGTGGTCATCCTGATATCCAGATTCATCCCGCCATCTATTACAAACTCCTGCCAGCGAGCACAGACATCATCAGTGAGAGCCGCACGCTGCTCTTCATTTGCCTTGCCAACCAACGCTGCCAGCGGAGTGCTATGGATGTACTGCCAGAGAAAGTCCTCCGGTTCTGGTAAACGCAGCGTCCTTTCAGTCTGATGTGCTTCTATATCCTCGAAACCTGCGTCCATCATGAGACCCCGGAGTTCTTCGCCGTCGTGCATGGAAAACACCACGTTCACAAACCCGGTACATTTCGGATCAATGTGTTGCGCAAGCACATCTCCAAGGACTGCAAATAACCTCGGGGTAGGTCCCGGAAAATTCAGGACGACGCGACCACCTGGGTCGAGAAGGCGACGAATTTCCTTAAGCGCCTGGATTTTGTTGGGTACGAACTGCAATCCCATTTGGCACAGTATGACGTCGAACGCACCGTCTGGAAGCGGCATCGCTTCAACACTGGTTTCGTACCAATCAATCGTGGCGTTGCTTGGTGTCGCCGAACGAGCGACGGACAGCATCCCTGGATTCACATCCAACCCTGCGACAGAGCCCTCGTTACCCACTTGCGCGGCAGCGAGTCGAGCCACGACGCCAGTGCCGCAGGCGACATCCAGAACGCGCTCGCCGTGGCGCAAAGATGCAATATCGACGAGATCATCTGCCAGGGGCGCAGCGATCGTCGGCACAAAGTACTTCTCGTAGTTCTCCGGTCCACTACCTTTGTAATCGCTTGCGTTAAACATCGTATTACTCATGTGTCCTCCTGAGTCATGGATTGGTGCCCATGTTTCGGCCACCAATGTAAAGGGACACCGAAAACACCGCATCGCGCGGATTAACCAGTGCAGGTCGATTTTTCCATGGTCAATATTGACCATGGATCGATTCAAAGGAGGTTGTTCTCAAACGCAAAGGCGCTGGCGGCAGTCCGCGAGGATACTCCTAACTTATTGAATATATTACTGATATGGCGAGCGACGGTGTGCTCACTGATCCCGAGATCCACAGCGATCTGGCGGTTGGACTGGCCTGAGGCAACCAGGGCAAGAACCTGCCGCTCGCGAGCTGTAATCAACGCCACCTGTCCGCGGCAGGACCAGTCACCAGTGCGTAGTCGTGTCAATTCGGGAGCCGCGCCCAACCGCTCGAAGACCAGGGTGGCCGCATCGAAATGCGTTTTCGCCGTGTCCCCGTCGCGAAGTAACTCACAGGCACGACCAATAAGTACACGTACACGCGCGGAATCATAGGGAACTTCGAGCTTTTGCCAGAGCGTCCAGGCCTCGCGCAACGGGGTAAGCGCCTGTTCGGGATGACCCTGCGCCAATAGTACTGCCCCAGTCATCTGCGCCGCTGTCGCCTTTAGATAGAGCGCATTCATGGCCATGGCGATATCCACCAACTCGTCTGCGGCCCCACGCGCTGACTCCAGCTCGCCGGCGGCCAGCATGATCTCGACAAACGGACCGAGAATCTTGAACCTCTGGACACCTCCCCCGAGCACCTGTTGACATTTCGCTTCATTCTCGACGCGCCGTATCGATGTGCTTGCCGCCTTTACATCTCCCTGTGCGAGGCGCAGCAGCGACACTCCAGGTTGAGGTTCAAAACCCATGGTGCCCGCCTCACGGTAGATTTCATCAGCGTATTTGAGATCGCCTGAGAGGCGATGGAGCTCCGCCTGTTGATAGAGCGCGCGACCTGCCAATTGAGCTGTCCTTCCGGCCAGGAGATCACGGGCTTGCTCCGCCTCCTCGAGCGCTTTGTGCCAGTCTCCCCTGAATTGCAACAACTCGGAATGGTGCAGCAGGCACTGACCCCGAAACGCAACCAATTCGGGCTGCGATGCGCACCAATCGTCCAGCGCAACTGTCCACTCGTGCGCTCGTTGAAGGTCATAGATGCGCTCGCACGTCAGAATCACAGCGCAGTAGATAATTCCTGCCATGATCGGCGACACCTGCCCCGAGGTGACCGCGAGCATGGCCTCATCGAGCAACACGACTCCTTCATCTGCACGCTGAATCTGGATCAGCGCCTGGCCGCGGCTGAGAATGCTTACCGCCAGCAGATCGGTGTCGTCAAACCGCTGTGCAAGAGACGTCGCTTGCTCAAAATAGGCGCAGGACCCAGCGCCGTCTCCCTTGAACAATGCGAACAGCCCGCTGACAACCAGCAGGTATCCGTGCTCGACACAGTCATCCGGACTACCAGTGATCAATCGCTGAGTGCGCGATAACCAGCCGCTGCTCTGTGCACCCTTGCCTGTGAGCATCAGGCTCAAACATAACCAGAAGCCGACGCGAGCGGCGTGCAGGCGCTCGCCGTGCTCAACGTACTCGCTATAGGCCCGTGTCCACGTGAGAATAGCCTCATCGTCTTTTCCAATGAGATAGGCGGCGTTGCCTAATTGCTCAAGGTCCACCGGGCCAAGTGAGGAATCGCTGTCCGCCTTCGAAAAACTGGTGAATGCTTCCTTCCACTCTCGCCTCGCAAAGGCGTTCCTACCCTCATCCAGTGCCAGAATCTTTGCCACATTCCTGCCTCCCACCAAGTAAAGGAAGAATAAATGCCTCGTTTCACTATTCTGATGGTATAGGACATCCGTGCGCTCTGGTAGCGAGCCCGGTGTCCATCAATAATACGACACGTTCATCAGCGGCTGGATCGCTGTTACTTTCGATCATCAGATGAGGGCGGAATTTTCTTTGATGATCCAGCGCAGGGAAAATGTCCTGTCAGGCTGGGGTTCGCCGCTCTGTCGAAAACGGTCATCGAGTAAGGAATACGCATCATTGCCGGGGAAGTGCGGAAGTAAGTCCGACCACTCGTCTGCAACTGTCCCTTTGAACATGTAAAACTGTCCATTACCAGGACGAGCCAGTTGAGCAAGACTGTCTGGTGAGTTCACTGAAAACCTTGGGACGGCATCACAGGTTCACTTCGCAATACAGGCAAATATGGACACGATCAGTACTTACGAGACAGATGTGGATTGGTCCACGCAGTCAATCATCGACAGGCGCGACAAGTACTACGCGGCATCCCAGCGCGCATTCGTACCCTATGAAAAACCTCTCATTCTGAAAAGAGGAAAGATGCAGTATTGCTGGGATGAGCTGGATAACAAACTGATAGACCTGCTGGGCATGAATCTCTGCATCAGTGTGGGGCACGCTCATCCTGCGGTGGTGAAGGCCGTCACCAATCAAGTGCAAAATCTGACCCACTGCACCACGATGTTCCATCATCCAGTGCCGGCGCATCTGGCTGAAGAGTTGGCTGTCACCATGCCAGCGGGTCACGACTGGGTCGTGCACTTCACTAACTCCGGTGCTGAGGCAATAGATCTGGCGATGATGATGGCCCGTGCCCATACCGGGAACCAGGACATCATCGCCTTGCGCAATTCCTATCATGGCGCCACGTATGGTGCGCAGGCCGTGACAGGTGTGCAAAGCTTTCGGCACAATGTTGCTCAACTCTCAAATATCACCTTTGTCGCGGAGCCGAACCAATACCGCGGAATTTTCGGCCCCGGTACCGAGCCTTATCTGGAAGAAATCGACCGCTCGATAGCCTACTCAACCTGCGGTAAACTGGCCGCCATGCTGATAGAACCAGTACAAGGTTACGGTGGCATTATCCCCATGCCTCAAGGTTATATGAAGGGCGCCGCCGAGCGTATCCGTGCATGTGGCGGACTGGTGATCGTTGACGAGGTTCAGTCAGGTTTTGGTAAAACCGGTGACTCGATGTGGTGCTTCGAGAGCCATGAGCTGGTACCGGACATGATGGTTATTGCCAAGGGGCTCGGTAACGGAATACCGATTGGGGCCGTTGTCGTGAAGAAGGAAATTGCCGAGTGCATGGGTGGCAAATTCATATTTCATACGTATGGGGCAAATCCTGTAGCCTGTGCTGCTGCAAGGGCCGTTCTTCGAGTTATTCGTGATGATAATCTGATCGACAATGCAAAGACCGTGGGTAGTCTGTTATCCGAGGGGTTGATGCAGCTGAAAGACCGATACTCAGTCATTGGTGATGTTCGCGGTCGCGGCTTCATGCAGGCTATTGAGTTGGTCAGGAATCGCGATACCAGGGAGCCCGCTGCGGAGTTTACCGCCAGAGTTTTCGAGCGTACACGTGAGCATGGCCTGATACTGTCAAAATCTGGAGCATTCAAGAATGTGTTGCGTATGGTGCCGCCTCTGTGCCTGAGTGCCGAAGATGTGCAACCAGTGATCGACGCACTTGATCAGAGCTTCGCTGATGCTGAGAAGCAAAACTCTGGAAACTAGCCACTCAAGCCCCAGAAGACCCATCAGGACTCAGTAAGTCAGGATTCTCCTGTCATCGTGATCGGGGCATGTGTCGTAGGTGTCGCAACTTCGCCGTCTTGTACAGGTACAGGGCAATGTTTCTGCAAGATCTCCTGCCGTGGGTCATCCGTCGGTGCAACGGGTTTTCCTGGTCTGAATTGGACGCAGGCGAACGTGTCCGGTACGATCCGGTGTTTGACACGGCCTTCAATTCAGGGTGTCTTTATCGGGTGCGGTCACCAGTATATCGGATTGACAGGTAGCGCCAGGACAGGTCAACTGTTGGCTGATTTGATAACAGGCAGATCGCCGGGAATCGACATGTCACCGTATCGGATTGATCGTTTCAGTCAGCAGGATCGCAGAGCGAGCCCACCGCACCAGTCGACTCAGTATGCAGCGGAGAAGTGCTGATAATGGAATGGGATTTCACCGCGGCGTTCAGTAACATCGACTTGCTGTTGCTGGGCTTGCTTAATACCTTGAAAGTCACTGGTCTGGCCCTGTGCCTTGGCATACCGCTCGGTCTGGTACTGGCCCTGACACGTTTGACGCACTTGCGTCCCTTGTCGTTATTGGCGGCATTCATCATCGAGTTTTTTCGCACCACACCACCGTTAGTGCAGCTATTCTGGTTTTTCTTCGCTTTTCCGATCCTTTTCGATATCAACATGACAGCGTTCACGGCTGCCATCGTGACGTTCTCCATTCAATCGTCGGCTTTCTTCGCAGAGATATTCCGAAGTGGAATACAGTCGATAGACCACGGTCAATGGGAAGGCGCCAAGGCTATCGGGATGACCCGCCAACAGAGTCTGAAGCGCGTGATTCTCCCGCAGGCAGTGAAGCGCATGATTCCGGCCTTCATGGAACGTTCGATAGAGCTGCTGAAGACCACGACACTGGTGTCAACCATTGCCTATACGGATTTGATGTACCAGGCAAATGACCTGGCGCAGAAAACCTTCAGGCCGCTTGAGGTGTATTCAGTGGTGGCGTTGATCTACTTCATGCTGATCTTCAGTGTCAGCCAGCTTTCCATACTGATTGAACGCAGGCTTGCTCGCTCCGGCGAAGGTACGGTGCACTGAAATGGACTATAACTGGGACTTTGCCACCATCATCCAGAACTGGCGTGTGTTCTGGACGGGTTTACAAGGTACGCTGCTGATGTTCAGCGTTACTGTTGCACTGGGCATGTCGGGCGGCTTCATCGTCGGTGTGATGCGTTATCTGAAGAGCCCCTTGATTGCCTGGCCAGCACGCGCATTCGTAGAATTTTTTCGCAACGTACCCGTGCTGGTACAGATAGTCTGGTTTTACTACGCCTTCCCCATACTGACCGGCATCGAAACCAGTCCGTTTCTGGCCGCAGTATTGGGCATTTCACTCAACACCATGGCATTCTCTGCGGAAATCTACCGCGCCGGAATCCAGTCGATAGACGCAGGTCAGTGGGAAGCGGGTAAAGCCATTGGCATGAGCTTCCAGCAAACGCTGCGGCGTATCATCATGCCGGTTGCACTCAAGCGAGTCCTCCCAGCGCTGACCAATCGAGGCATAGAGGTATTCAAGATGTCTACGCTGGCCTCAGTGGTGGCATACGTCGAGACATTGAATCAGGCGAAGCTCATTGCCGATCTGAACTACAACCCGATTGAGTCGTACACGGCGGTGGCCTTGATCTTCTTCGTCGTGCTTTTCCCTGTCGTGCAAGCCACCTATGCCTTGGAGCGGGTGCTCAAGCGAGGTGACCGATGATTGAACTCGTCCGTACAGAAAACTTGCACAAGCGGTTTGGTGAGCTTGAAGTCCTGAAGGGAATTGACCTGAGCGTGAGTGAAGGCGAGACCGTGGTGCTGTTGGGTTCGAGTGGGTCGGGAAAGTCCACTTTACTGCGGTGTATCAATTTCATGGAAACACCCTCATCCGGGAGAGTGTTTATTCGGGGTGAAGCGGTGGGGACCGAGCGTGCAGGGAAGCTCACATACAACCAGGCTGATTTATGCCAACTGCGCACCAAGGTCGGCATGGTCTTCCAGCACTTCAATCTGTTCCCACACATGACAGTACTGCAGAACGTCATGGAAGGTCAGTTGACAGTACTGAAGCGCAGCAGGAAGGAGGCAGGGGAAAAATCTCTGGCGCAGCTCGATCGCGTGGGCCTGGCCGACAAGGCCGGTGAATACCCGTCCCGCCTGTCGGGGGGGCAGAAGCAACGGGTTGCCATTGCTCGTGCGTTGGCGATGGACCCTCGCGTCATGTTGTTCGATGAAGTGACTTCTGCGCTGGATCCTGAGCTGGTAGGCGAAGTATTGAAGACCATGCGTCAACTGGCCCTGGAAGGTATGACCATGATCTGTGTGACCCACGAGCTGGGCTTTGCCTATCACGTGGCAAACCGGGTGCTGTTTCTCAATGACGGCGCCATTCACGAAGAAGGAAATCCGCAGCAGGTGTTGAGAAATCCACAGACACAGCGTATGCGTGAATTTCTGGAAGGACATTCACTGTTCAAACTGCCTGACTAGTACAATCAATCAATAGCAACCAACCCGAGAGGACTGTTCATGAGACGATTAATGAAGGAACTGATGAGAGGCGTCGCTATCGTTGCGGCATTGGCCATCGGCACGACGACGGCTGTTGCCCAGGAGCAATCCACGTGGGAGCAGATTCAGTCCACAGGCAAGTTGCGAATGGGGGTTTTACAGGCACCGCCCTGGTTCAGCAAAAACCCGGCAACGGGTAAGTGGGAAAGTGGTCTCGGTGTGACTCTGGGCCAGAACATGGCGGAGGTGCTCGGTGCCGAACTCGAGATGGTCGAGGTCACGTGGGGAACGGCGGTCGCCGCCCTGCAAGCCAACAAGATCGATTTCATGCCGATCCTGGATCCCAAGCCGGAACGCGCCCTGAGCATCGATTTCCCCAAGAATCCACTGCTCTACATTTCTCTGGCTGTAATGGCGGATGAAGACCTCGCTGCCAGTACCTGGGCTGATTTGAACAAGGAAGGCGTCAAAGTTGCAGTTCCGCAGGGGTCAAGCATGGACAGCTTCATTACGGCAAATCTGCCGAATGCGGATATTCAGCGTTTCCCTGACAATGGTGCATCAATTGCGGCCTTCCAGTCGGGCCGTGTAAACGCGGTATCCCTTTTCCATCCACCACTGCTCGCTGCACGCAAGAAGCTGGGTCGCGGACAACTGGTCATTCCGACGCCTGCATTCTCCTCACCCACCTCTGTCGGTGTACGCAAGGAAGATGACAAGACGTTTCGTGATTGGGTGGATGTCTCGCTGCTGTATTGGTACGAGACGGGACAGGTACAGACCTGGTATGCAGAATTTCTGACGGAATTCGGTCTGGACCCCAAAGCAACACCTGTCATTCAACGAGAACTGTTGTTTGGTAAATAGTTCACACTGGACTTGGTCAGCTCCCCCGATAGAATTCGGGGGCCTGATCCTGAACGGCGAATCCCCGTAAGCGTTTCCAACGAATACTCACTTTAAGGCAGGGTAGTGGCGCTGAGAGATTGCAGAAAGGCGACCAGATCTTCGCGAGCCCGGTCATCCAGTGACAGTGGTCGAATGATCGCTTCGCCGTCATTGTGAATGCGCTCGGGATCGATATCCGCATAGGCATCGACAACCTCCCGAAGCGTGGCAAGACTGCCATCGTGCATATAGGGCGCGGTGTACTTAAGGTTTCTGAGTGACGGTGTCCGCCATTGTCCGAAATTGATCTGCCCGAGTGTCACGCTGAGCGTTTTTCTGATCTCGCCCTCAGTGCACATGGGCATCAACAATCGGCAGGGGGTCTTCAGATTTCGCCAACGTGTTGCCAGGACCGAGCGACATGAGAAGTATCGCGAAAATGAGTGGGCCAGATAGCAGGTTCATGTCGAATTCCGGTCTTGATTGTCGCAGGGTACGAGTCAGTAGTGCAGGGGTCGAATTTGTCGTGAGCAACGATATCAGATATGTGTGTCGATGCCGGAGCGCGGCAGACAATCGCACTTCAAGCAGCTGTTGGCTCTCGTAAACGGGCAGCGCACAGACCTCTACTATAATCAGCGCATGAGCTGGGCGTCCAGCGCCGGGAAATCACCTTACGCCATGAATATACCGCCTCTCACTGGTGTCACCCAATTGCGTGCTCCGATTCGACGGACTGTCTCCGACGAAGCGGACATCCAGGCGAGCGTCACCGCTATCGTTTCGGCAGTTCGAAATCGCGGCGATGCGGCCATTGCCGATTTTTCCATGAAGTTCGACCAATCCGATCAGACCGTATTCGATGTAAATCGGGAAGAACGTGAGGCAGCACTGAACGAGCTGGATGCGCAGACGCGTACTGACACGGAGTTCGCCATTGCAAACGTTCGCAAGTTCGCCGAGGCGCAAATGGCGACGATCGGCTCACTGGAGATA
>JABDKN010000260.1 GCA_013002205.1 Granulosicoccus sp. | reverse complement strand
CCGTGCCGCGTGACCAGTGACCCGAGCCGTGTACCCGACCGTCACCGGCAGAGCACATCTGGGCTTCCGGATCGACGTCTGCCGCACCCATGCGAACCGAACCGAACTGGTCACCCTCGAACAGCGGTGCAGAGCACGAGGTGTGGATTTCCACCGTCTGCAGCAACACGTTTCCGTCGGCATCGTAGACATGCACGAAGATCTTCGAACCAAAGTCATTCTCGTCGATGTCAGAGGCTGAGAACGTGAAGTCCGCACCCTCGGAAACCGCGCCCTCGAAGAACACCTTGGCGTTGCGGTAGTCAGCATCTTCCTTATTGGTGACCTTTATCTTGACCATGCCAGAAGCGCCGGCCGGATCGAAGTCGGTGCAGTCGTCCTTGTCATCCTGGCTGTTGGCAGAATCCGCACAGGTGCCGCCCACAAACGTCATGGTCAGCATATCCGGATCGTAGCTGCCGCCATCGCCATCACCGGCGCACAGGTCATTCCGGCACGCACCGCCCTCATCCTGGATGATTGTGATATGGACGGTGGCGATATCAAAGGCGCCCAACGGATCGGTGATCCGATACTGGAACGAATCAGACGTTGCCGTGTCGCCGCTGTGAGTGTATGCAATGCTGCCATCGCCATTCAGTGCAGCGAAACCGCTGGCCGGCGAAGTTTCAATGGTGACCGTCAGCTCGCCATTGCTGTGATTGGCATCTCTGTCGTTAGCTAGAACATCGACGGTGATCGACTGGCCGGCGTCCACGGTGCCCGTGTCGTCATTCGCTTCAGGCACTGCGTTGTTGCCGTGATCAATAGTGATCGTGACCATGGCCGTATCGAACTGTTCGCCATCCGGATCTACCAGCTTGTACTCGTAGGTGTCCGAAGTCGCCGTGTTGCCATCGTCGTGGTCGTAGACGACATGGCCGTTGGCATCCACCATCACCGTGCCGTGCTGCGGCGCAATCAGAGTTCCGTTCACTTCAACGGTGTGACCAGTAAGATCACCGTCCGGGTTGTCGGGATCCGAGTCGTTGGCTCTTACGTCGGTCGCCACGGTGCCATCAGCCAACACAGTCGCCGAATCAGCACGGGCTACCGGCGGGTTGGTGGGCTCGACGCAGGATTCATAAAGGTTATCCAGCGTGACGTCGTCGATGGCCCAGCCCGTTGGTACACCAAGCAGCACATCCTGAGCGAGGCGGAAACGGAACTGGATGGTCTGGCTGTTAAACGCTGCCAGGTTGACCTTGACCTCGTGCATCTCTGGATAAGCAGAGGAAATGCCCGACCAGCCCTGGCGTGAGCCCAGTGCCCCGATCGGCCCGTTGTAGCCGCCCTCAATAAAGAGGCCGCCGGCTGCAACGATGTCCTGCCACGTCGCGCCGCCGTCGGTGGTGATTTCAAGCACACCACCGTCGAACTCGGCTTCCGTGTTAAAGGCATGCCAGAAGCTTAAGGTCGTGCCACCGGATACCAGGAACTCGGGTGATACGAGGCGCACGTCCTTCGTGGTGTCAGAATTATCAACCGGATCCGAAGCAGCTGCGTCCGTGTAGTAGCTCGTGATCGGGCTGTGAGCATTTATGTCATTAGTCAGCTGCCAGGTATTGGAGACAGGTACTCCCGCCGGGTTGACCAGGACTGCCGTATCCACGGTCCAGTCTGCAGCGCTGGCTGTCTCGAAGGTTTCGAGATAGTCAGCCGCCAACGTGCAGGCACCGGCAATGGCAATATGCACCGTTGCATCGGCCGTCAGGCCATCGTTATCCGTGACGCGGTACACGATCGTATCGCTGGGCGTAACGCTGCCGTCGTGGGTGTAAACGATGCTGTTGGCCGTCGTCACCTCCGCGGTGCCGCTGCTGGGACCAGATATAATCTGGACCGCAAGCGGTCCGCCTTCGGGGTCGAAGTCGTTGGCCAGAATGTCGATGCCTATGGTTTCTCCGCTGCTGATGAATACGAAATCATCATTGGCAACAGGAGCAATTGGCCCAATTACAACCGGCATATTGACCCGCGAGGCGCAGGCCCCCGCAGATAACGCAGAACATTCACCCTGCGAATCATAATAAAAGGTAACGCCATTACCTGAATCGATAAACTTCACGTCGATTTTGAGTTCCACTGTGGAAGTGGCAGTGACGTCCGGAAATGGAATCACGCTCTTGAGCAACTGGGGAACACCAGGTGTCGTAAACGTATGCGCGATCTCGTGATCAACAATATGCGGATTGCCATCCACCGTCACGGTTACATCAAAGTTAGTATCGAACACAGGCGTGGTTGTTGCCTGTGACGCCCACCAATTGATGACCATGGATCCGGCCAGACGAGTGTCCTCGGTCAGCGTCCACACCCAGTGCGGATCCAGGGATGGGCCATTCAGTCCGGGCTGCAACGGACCCCATGTGGCGGCGCTTCCCGGGTTCAGGGATGGCACCGGATCATCAGGGTCATCAGCTTCAGCCAGGAAGGGTATGCAGCCGTTCAAAACGTCTTGCTCGCCGTTACCCTGGTAGTTGCCACCCGCGTCGCAGGCATCGTGG
>JABDKN010000239.1 GCA_013002205.1 Granulosicoccus sp. | reverse complement strand
GGGCGCTTGAGTGGTAAACATCCCGACGATTCAGTGTGCACTGTCAACAAAAGTGGTTTCGACAATGGGCGGCGCCTTTAGCGTTTGTTGCACGACACAGCAACGTTCGGCGGCAATCTGCAGTTTCCTGAGCAGGGCGGCCGGTGTGCCTGCTTTAACGGCAAAGACCACCTCGCACTTCATGGCCTGAAATCCGACCGGCACCGTCGGGTCCATCGCCATGGACCCACGCACATCGGCTGTGGCAGTGACGCGCACTTCGAGTTGCGTGAGCTCAATGCCAAGCAGGTTGGCCACGATGCGGAAGGCCGAGTCCTGACAGGCGGCAAGGGCAGCGCACAGCAGGTCACCCGGCGTCGGTGCATCGTGCGGGCCGCCGAGTGCCGCGTGGGTACCAATCGGCACCTCTACGCCGCAACCATCCATGGGTTCAACGCGGGTGCGGAATGGGTCTTGCAGCGCGGTGCCACAAGTGCGCGCATGGTCGGTGACGGTGGCCAGTGCCGGGGTGATTTCATAGCTGGTTCTCAATGGCTTCTGTGCCAGGTAAACGTGTGTTTTCATTTCTGTCTCCTGTTAGAGGAAGGAGCAGCAGACGGTAACTGACCTGGTCTGCTGCCCTGGCCGGTTGTGGGTTGATTCAGCTGCCTGCCTGCAGTGCCTTGACATCGTCAGTGGTCAGGGCACTGCCGCCAATGCCCCACTGTCCGCTGGGCACGTCATGGACGCGGACCCATGTGACGCCACGCAAGTTTTCGCCTTCGATGGCGACTATGGTGTCGGTGACCTTGCTGATCATTTGCTGCTTATCGGTAGCATTGAAGACGCCCTCGATGACGTGAATATCAATTAATGGCATGGTGAACTCCTTCAGGTGGTTGATCGCTGCAGAGACATTTCCGAGCGAGGACTACAGCTTGCGACGAGCTGGCGCGTTTTGCTTGAGGAGCAAATGGGGGTAACGTGGGGTTTTAGTCGGGAACGCGCTCAGGCCGCGCCAATCGCAGGAGCAGTGAATGGCCAAGGTATTTCAGTTCGACGACTTCATTCTTGACCACGACGCGTATGAACTGCGCCGCAATTCGGCATTGGTACCGGTTGAACCCCTGGTGCTGGATTTACTGGTGTTGTTATTGGAAAAGCCGGGCGTGGTGATAGGCCGCGATGCGTTGATGGAACAGGTCTGGGAAGGGCGCATCGTGTCTGACACCACGATATCCACGGCTATCAAGTCGGCGCGCAAAGCCCTGGGTGACACAGGGCACAAGCAAAAATACATACGCACCGTTCGTGGGCGCGGCATCCAATGGGTAGTGCCGCGTGATGCGGAGAAGTATTTGCCGCCCGAAACCTGTCATCCACCTGCTGAGGCTGGCGGGCACTCGGTGCTCTACATTCGCTGCATTGACGCGAAGGGCGACCCGGCCATGAGCCCGCTGCTTCGAGCGATGAGAGTGCGCGCCTCGTCGATACTGTCGCGCATTCCCTTGCTGCGAATCGCCTCGGCATTCGAGCAGGCAGACCTGCTGACCGACCCGCGTGAGCTGCGCACCCGTTTCGCTGTCACGCACGTGCTGGACTTGCGGCTGCAGCGGGTCGACCAATTGCTCACGGCCGATGCGGCGCTGATTGAAACGCGCGGTGGGCTTCAAATCTGGGCCCAACGGTTTGATTCGGTGGATGGACCGGGCGATCAGGAAACCTTGCTGTACAAGATGATCCGCCGCATTGAGCCCAGGCTCATGCAGGCCATGATGGCCGACATGCAGCTGCCAGGGGTCGGCAGTGCTGTTGCCCATGCCAGCCTCTTGAAGGCCATAGGCTTGCTCGCCTTGCGCGGGTGGAACCGTGCCACGTTTGAGGAGGCTACCGGCCTCATTGAGCACTCCATCGCGCTGGACCCGAATTTTGCCCTGTCTTATGCCTATCTCGCGCTGGTGAAGGCACTGGGGCATCGGGTTGGATTGCTGCGCCATGACGAGCAGGTAAAACCTTCCGCCATTGCGGCGGCAGAAATGGCGCTCGATCTGGAAAGCCAGGACTCGACGGTGCTAGGTCTGGTGGGTTGCGCACTGGCCGACGTGGGGCAGGTGGAACGCGCGCTGCCGATCCTCCACAAGTCAATTGAGGCAGGACCGGAAAATGGCCACGCCAAAACGGCGCTTGGCGCAGCCTTGATGATGAAGAAAGACTATAAAGCGGCGGCGCAGCTGCTGGCCGAAGGCATGGCCTGCAGTCCAGCGGACAGCCGCTTGTCTGTCTGGGGCACCGCGCTGGCACTGGCGGAGCTGGCGCAGGGTGAGCTCGACAACGCACTCGAATCCGCCACCAATGCCTGCCGGGAAGACGACCGGCTATACCTGCCTCGACTGGCCCTGGCGGGCGTGCACCTGATACGCGGGGAGCAGACGCAGGCGGTTGCCGCGGTACACGAATCGCTACGCACAAAGCCGGACCTGAATCTGCAGGAAATCACCTGCGTGCTCGGCGAGCGGCTGGGCGAAGGCGTATGGGCCATGGTCCAATCCATCCAGGGGCAACAAAGCAGGCAGTGAGAGCATCAGCTTTGGGATTCGCTGCAACAAGCTTCGGATAGAACTTATCCTTGTATTTTTATCCCGACCGTCCACGTGGAGATCCCTGGCATCTGACGTGTCGAGTGCGGCGACGATGCCGGGATCGCTCCCCATGAGACTACTGGCGCTTTTACCCGTCCAGGGAGGTTGACTGGCGCAGTGATTCCAATCGTTCGTGACGCTCGCGAGAAAGCTCACGAACGACCGGATCGGCGATGCCGTAACGCCCGTGACCCAGACGCATGACCAGGTTCTCACTGGTCATAGCACGTAATGCTGCGGTGACATCGTCACTCGATACGGCTCGTCCGAGGCTCTCCGACAGTGATTGCAAAGAATCCTCTCCGAAGAAACCTCGTGCGCCTCGACCATCGTCCTGTTCGTCCACAACCAGTCTTGCAAACAGCGCGCTGGCCAGCGCTCCCATGCGATCCAGTTTCGCCAGTTCCACGTCAACGGCCGAGGCGCGCAAGGTGGCGGCAATGGTTGGCAGATGAATGTCCGGATCGTCAAGGGTTTCCGAGTTGGTATCGAGGCGGTTGCGCAGCAGATCGAAGGCCTGCAGGAGATCTTCCGGGCGATGCCCGACTGTGGCAAATGCTTCAAGTGCCACATCCGGCGAAGGTAATGGCATCACTCTGCCATCAGACAGCCGGAGACCTTTCAGTCGACTCAGAAGATCTCCGACGTAGTCCTGACCGAGCAGGGGGAAATCCATCGTCCGCGCGCCGGCAAAGGCCTGCGAGCGTTGCTCGGTAAGCTCACCGACGAGTGCCCGATGGCTGCCGGTTCCGACGAACAGCAACAATCCGGGCGTGTCGGGGCGCAGGTTGACCGCGTCCCGGGCCGCTTTGAGGGCGAACAGCAGATCACGTCCCGGTTCGGTGCCCAGCGCATGCTGCACTTCATCGATGATCAGCACAACATCGCCCTCGGCACGATCCACCAGTCGGGTCAGCGCTTGCGCCAGGGTCGGACCCTCGGGCTCGCCGATTTTTTCCAGAGACAGGCCGAAACCGACGCCGAACGCGCTGGCATCCAGATCCGTTACAGCGCGCAGTTTTTTCAACAGTCGCGACTCCGGTCGAGCCAGTTCATCGACGGTGTCGCGTATCGCCTGGTGCACCAAGGTCGCCGGGGAACGGCTCGGGTCCTGCCACAGATCCACGTACACGACCACGGCGCCGCGCGCTTCCAGCGCCGGAATGAAATCATGCCGCAGGAATGTGGATTTACCGGTGCGGCGCATGCCACGCAGAAACAGCCCAGACCGCAGTGCAACATCCAGTGCGCCGGGGTTGAGTAATCGCTCGGCCAGCGAGTCCGCCAGTTCCGTTCGGTGGAAAATCGTGTTCATGGCATGATTTTGGACAAAATTTACTAAAAACACAAATTTGGAATATAGCCAAATATATACAAATTCAATGGAGACCTGCCAGAGAAACCTGTCAGAGGCGACACGTTGCACCGGGGCTGCGCACCAGTCAGTCAATTCAGCGCAGTTGGTGAACGTCGTCAACGACATTCCCAGGCAGATCGAGCTGTTTCTGCACGACCTCTGGCACGCTCGGCTGGTGCCTTCGTTTCTGCAGCGGGCTCGATACCGAGCAGAATCGAGTGGTAGTGGCGACAGCTTCCCGTCAGTCAGCGAGCTTTCGCATGCATTACTGCCGACTCGTCAGTTGGTATGCGGCGTGGTGATCGATACTACTCAAACTCCAGCGCAAAGCGGTTGTCGGCACTCCAGTCTAAAACGAAACTGCTGGTCGCGTTTTCATCCTGCACGGTGACGGTGAACTGCTGGCTATTGCCATTGGCCGCATCAATGGCGATCGCCGGCCCTGTCAGGACATCAACCGACAGCTTGCCTGAATCATACTCCTGATCTCTCGACGTTCTTCTGAACACTTCATCAGTAGTCGCTGTAAACCAGACATTGCCAGCGGTATAATTTCTCTGCCTCCAACTCACGTCCAGTTCAGTGTCTGTTTCATAGCCATCGAAGCTGTAGTCGAGCACGGAACCGCCAAGGGTGTCACTTCTCAGGTAGCGGACATTCATTGCCTGCACGCCTGAGCCTGAGCTGCCACGCGCATCCGTGTAGCTACCGGACAAGACCGTTTTTCCAGTGCCGGGATCATCCATGGTGAGGTTGGTAATTGTAATTATAAATGTCAGACCGGATTCAGCGATAAGATCAACAGACAACAGTTGACCGTCCAGCTCGCAACGCGTCAGCGTGAGCGCTCTTGAACTCGCGTCACCAAGGTCGAGTATCGTACGCACCAGCGAGCCGTCAGAACCGCAACGGTAGGTTTGAATCGTTTCTCTGAACGAAGCCCCGTTTTCTTCAGACAGCAGATCCCAGCGATTATCAAACTCGCCAAAAACCAGTTTACGCGCCAGGTCGATTGCTGTAGTGGCAGGCCGTCCACTTGTTGCTTCAGCAATAGTGGCCAATACGGAATCGAGGTTGTCTGCATCGACGGAAAATCCTGTCGACCCGGAATCTGGCGCCATTATCGTAATGTCGGGGTAGCGCGTTGCGCTTGTATGGTTGATGACCAGATAGTTGCCGGGTTCCACCTCACAGAAGCTGCCACCGTTGCAGTATGTCGTGATGCCATCTGCGGACTGCACCTGATACCAGTCACCGGCAGGCCAGCTGATGACGTTGCCGTTTATACTGAACGGCCGTTCTTCGCTGCCGTCACCCACAACAACGCCTGTGTAACGCATATTCCTGCTGTGGTTGATAACCAGGTAGGTGCCGGGTTCCACCTCACAGGAGCTGCCACCATTGCAGTAAGTGGTAGCACCATCTGCGGACTGCACCTGAAACCAGTCACCGGCAGGCCAGCTGATGACATTGCCATTAACGGTGAACGGCGATGCACTGCTGTCACCAGCCACAATAATACCGGTGTAACGAATATTCCTGCTGTGGTTGATAACCAGATAGATGCCGGGTTCCACCTCGCAGGAGCTGCCACCATTGCAGTATGTGGTAGCGCCGTCTGCGGACTGCACCTGGTACCAGTCGCCGGCAGGCCAGCTGATAACGTGGCCCCTGACAGTCGGCTGCGCCGCAGCGCTGTGACCAAATACAGACAGAAATACAACGAGCCAGACAGGGTATTTCATGCTCAATCTCCATCGTTACCAGTGACTTCCGTGCAATGAACGGTAACAGGCTTCGGTTGATTCAGGCCAACTTGTTCACGATACGCTTGACTTTCACAATGGTCGCCAGCGCTGCTCGACAGGGCGGGGCGCCCCGTCTTCCGGCTGCCGATAACTTTGCTCGAGTCAATGATGGAAGATCGAACCAACAGATCATGCCGATATCTTCCCCCTTGAATATCAATTGGCAAGCCATCCAATGGATAATATCGGAAACATCAACACCAGCACCAATACCAATAGTATTGACAGAATGAACGGTGCTGCCCCCATGAATATATCCAGCAAGGATAAATCAGAATCGTTCAAACTGCCGTGTATGGCGTACACCGACAGGCCAAATGGGGGAGTCAGTAAACCAATTTCGACCGCGATCACGGTCACGACACCGAACCATACCAAGTCTACCGGCATGCTGCTGACGACCGGCAATGCAAGGGGCACCACTATCAGCAAAACCGATGCCGAATCGAGGATCATGCCGATGACGATCAACAATGCCACGTACACAACCATCAGGGCCCAGAAGTGCAAGCCGACTGAATCGATCATGCCACTGAGTTCAGATTGGATCCCGGTAATCGCGAGCATACGAGCGTACATCCGCGATGCAATGATCAAAAAACAGATGCTGGCAGTGATGTTGCCAGCATCGATCAATGCCCGCTGCAAGCCAACGACAGTGACTGAGCCTCTGCATGCTGCAATGATGAGCGCTACCAGGCAACCGACAGCGCTGGCTTCCAGTGGAGTAAACACGCCGCCGTAGATGCCACCCAGAACGATGCAGACAAGACTGAAAATGGGTAGAGTTCTCGCCACCATCGCTCTGGCATCCAGAGTTCGCTCCTGAGGTACCGAAAGGGTGTGACCAGTGAAGCCTGGAAACATTTTAACCATCAGGATGACACTCATCATCAGACTCAACGCCAACAATATGCCGGGCAAGATTCCCGCGATGAAAAGATCTCCCAACGATTGCTCTGCAAGAACGGCATACAGGATCATGAGAAGACTGGGGGGAATCAGCATTCCCAGTACCGACGAACCGGCAACGATACCTGCCGCGAATCTGGGTTGGTAGCCATGTCTTTTCATTTCCGGAACGGCTATGGAGGAGAATATTGCAGCTGATGCCACTGATATTCCGGAAACTGCGGCGAACAGCGCATTGGCAGCAACCGTGCTGATGCCCAGCCCTCCGATCAATCTCCTGAATATCTGATTGGCGACTTCATAGATATCGCGTCCCATTCCTGACATCGCCACGATGCATCCCAACAACACATACATCGGAATCACGCCAAAGTGGTAACTGGCAATGGCATCGGATGTTGTCAGTGCCAGCATCTTGCCCGCCAGAAGCGCAGACCCCTTTACCAGCCAGACTCCGAAAAAGGAGCAGAGCATCAATGCGATGGATACGTACAGCCCCGCTACGATCAGTGCTATCGCGCAGGCTGTCATGGCAAAACCGATTTCAATCGGCGTCATGTTCAGTCCCGTGAAGCCTTTGATGCCTCTGATGCCAAAGTCGGAATATCTGTCGCAACGATGACAACAGCAACTGAAGAGTCAGCATTGCACATCCAATCAGAATGATGCCCTTGACTGGCCAGAGTGGAACCGTGAATACACCAATCGAACCGATAAACGATTCTGTTGCTATAGATTTCAGAAACAGCGGCACACTGACAATCAGGATTATCGATACCATGCCTGCAGCCACAAGATCGAACAGAACCTCGAGGCAGGCAACACAGTTGACACAACGGGTTCGAATCCAATCAAGTACGACATTCGAGCGCGTCAAACGCCCCGATCGACAGGCTTGTGAAATCTGCAGGAACACGATGGATACCACACAGAGCGTGACCAGTTCAGGTATACCGTCAATCGGGCTGCCGAACAGGGTTCGACCGGCAACATCGATATTGATCGCCAGCATCAATCCCAGCGTGATCAGAAT
>JABDKN010000202.1 GCA_013002205.1 Granulosicoccus sp. | reverse complement strand
CCCCAATCCGTTCGACCGGAATATCTTCGAGCCGCGTGGCTTTATCTCCAGCATTGCCGCGCAAAATGTGTCGATTACCCCGGGGAATCATTACAAGACTGCCCTCTGGCATAAATACCGGGGCTTCGCCCTCGAGTTCGATCCAGCAATGCCCGGATGTCACCACTTCCACGTTCATCACGCCGGGCAGTTGCGGCACCTCGATGCCCCAGGGATCGGTTAATTGCGCGTTGCAGTAGAGAACGCCGGTCAATTGCAGCAACTGCAATACCTCGGCAAGCGGATCAGAGCTAGGCGGTAATTCCGGATCGATACGCGGCGCTTCCAATTCAGGTTCTGTCATGATTTTGATGTATCTGGATGATTGGTTAATAATTATAGATATTTTGTGATTTTATATCCAGATCAATCGATACAAAATGCACCACGTCGGCAACTTAAAAACTTGCCGAACAATTTCTAAACCTCAACAGGAGACTGACAAATGAAAGACTCACCTATTCTTCTCATCGGAAAAACCGCCAAAACCGGCCTGCGAGTCGATCAGCGGTTACGAGCGCTGGGCTATTCCACTCGAGGCGTTTCTCGCTCGTCCTCACCGGCCTTCGACTGGGAGGATGCATCAAGTTGGCGGGCGGCGTTGGAGGGGACTGAATCGGCCTACGTAACGTTTTATCCGGACCTCGCAATCCCTGCCGCCGAGGACACCATTCGAGCATTTATCGCGCTGGCCAAAGACGTCGGCCTGCAACATCTTGTGCTGCTCTCCGGGCGTGGTGAGCAGGGTGCAGAGAGCGCCGAGAGTGTGCTGATGAACAGCGGGCTCGACTGGAATGTGGTTCGCGCCAATTGGTTTATGCAGAACTTCAGTGAGGGTTTCATGATTGAGGGCATTGTTGAAGGAGAGTTAATGCTGCCGGCCGGTGACATCGTTGAACCCTTCATTGATATCGATGACATTGCAGACGTCGCAGTGGCGACCCTGACCCGTCCTGAACTGCGCAACCGGTTGTTCGAAGTGAGCGGGCCGCGTGCCATGACCTTCACCCAATGCGTCGCTGAAATTTCTGAAGCTGTGGGTTATCCCGTTAAGTTCACCCAGATCAGCATCGAGGAATTCCTCTACGCACTTCGTGATCAGGGCTTGCCAGAAGAGATGTTGTGGCTTATGAACGAACTCTTCACCGTTGTGTTTGATGGTCGAAACTCGAATCCGACTACAGGTGTAGAGGAAGCGCTCGGCCGACCGGCAACAGACTTCAGCGAATACTTGCGCAAAGTCACGGCCACCGGTGCTTGGCACCGCAGCGGCCTGTTACAGCAAGCGTAAAAGCGATCTCATCATTATTTACTTCGTAGCAGAACTGACATGAAGACGAACCTGGTAAAAACCCAAATCGCGCTCCTGCTCGTGTCGGGGGCACTGTTGATCCTTGTCGGCACATTCATCATCGTGTCACCGGCCGAGTTTTATGATTCGAATAGTATTGATCTAGGCGCAAACGTGAACCTGCTCAATGAACTCAAGGCACCGGCCGGACTGTTGCTGGCAGCGGGCATGTATATGATCAGCGCCATCTTTGTACATGGCAAGACCGACGTTGCTCTGTGGTTGGCGGCGCTGATCTACCTGTCGTATGCGGTCTCACGTTCTGCGAGCATGGCATTCGATGGCGTACCCGCCACGGGTCTGGTCATGGCAACCGCACTCGAAGCCACCATCGGTCTGACATGCCTGGTGGTTCTGTTAATCAGCAAGAAGCCGGTAAGGAAGGTGGCGTGATGTTTGACTTGATGATGGGAATATCTCTTACCATCGCGGCGATTGGCGCTGGCCTCATGGCCGGCGTCTACTTTGCTTTCTCCGGGTTCATCATGCGTTCCCTCGATCAACTGGGCGCTTTGCGGGCGACAGAGGCAATGAACGCCATTAACGAAGTCATTCTGCGTTCGTGGTTTATGGTCCTGTTTTTTGGTTCGACCCTGTTGTATGCGATCCTGAGCGCAATTGCCTTTTTGGATGCAAACCTGGCAGGACGTTGGTTGCTGTTCGCCACTGGGCTGATTTACGTATTCGGTATGTTCTTATGCACGGTTATGTTCAATGTCCCGCTCAATAATCGTTTGGCGGAAGTGAGTAAGGGCGACGACACCGAAGTCGAGACCTGGACGCTCTACTCCAAACATTGGACGCGATGGAATCACATTCGCAGCGTCTGCTCACTGGCGACTCTGGCCCTCAGCATGCACTACCTCGTGAATTACACGTAAGATTCCTGGGGTTGCGAAAGTACGGAGCAATATCCTGCCTGAGTTGCTGCCCTGGATCTTTGCCCTGCCTGGTGCAGGGCAAAGATAATGGTCTTATGTGTAAGGCGACGACAGAGTGCAATTCTGAGTTCAGCGGATAAACGCCTCGTGTCCATACACCCACAGTCTAGAAAAGCTGCTCGCAGGGAGTCACCTGCGTCAATCAACCGGCTGGAGTGTTGCTTTACCGAACACACTTGGACGCAGCCAGGCCTCATCGGTCAGGAGCGGTGACCACCAGCCCCACTTATAATCGCGCTCACCGCCATCATCGTCATCGTTGTACGCCATTTCAAAGCCAAACGTCTCGCCGGGCTTCAGGCCGATAGACGAGAGCGAGACACGAAACTCGTAGTACTGCTCATAGACGTCCGAGGTGTTGTTCTCGTGACGGTAACTGGTCACGTAGTCTGTCAGCAGCCCACTGGCTGAATTGGGCCCGTCAATGGTCGGATTCGCTACTGTGTCGCGAAAGCGAAAAATCCGCTGGTAGTCGTCATCACCGTATGTTTCCTGTTGGTCATAACCGACATCGAAATACAATTCCACCGAGTCGTCCATCCACGCATCCGTGGAATCGTTGAACCAGTTTTCAAGCTGCTCTCCGTAGATGTCGAGCTTGATATAAAGATAGGTGCCGTCGTGCATCATCTCGAAGTACGCATAGTTGTCATTATAAATGTAGTCACTATTGGCATATCGACCGGTGTTGTCGCTCATGAGATTTTCCATTGTGAGACTGTACCCGTATGAATCGCTGTCGGTGGCCTTGCCCCATTCATCGTAATAGGTGCTGGTGTTATTGTCGTAGTACTCGGTCCAGATACCGTCGATGGTGATGGCGGCGTTGTCGACATAGGGCACGACGATTTGTGAACCTTCACGGCGATCCTCGATGCCATTGCCGTCGTCGTCCTCGTCGGCATTGTCGCCAATGCCATCGCCATCAGTGTCGCTGACTTCGTCAGGATCGGTGGGGAAAGCATCCATGTCATCGGGTACGCCGTCGTTATCGGTATCATCAGTTACGCCATCACCATCTGCATCGGGACTTGGGCTCGTGGGAGAACTCCCGCGCTCTATTTCGAGAAGGTTGCTGATGCCATCTCCATCCAGATCGAAGTCATAGACGAAGCGCTGCACCGGCAGGCTGACGGCGGCTCCGGCCTCGCCGAGCCAGACAGTGGCATCTGCGGCAGCCAACAGCATGCCGTCGTCGCTACGACTGATACCAACGTAGACCTGTAGTTGCTGGTCCTTGAGTAGCAGAAGCGTGGACTGGAAACCTGCCCCCACAGCTTGCATGGTCTGCTCTGTGCCACCTGCCGCAACGGTTGCGCTGAGGGCCGTGCCAATGAGTTGCAGTCTCTCTGGCGTGGTAAAGGCGACGTTCAGCTCGCGAAGCGACGTTGAATCATCCTGTGGCATCGAGTCCGAATTCGATGAACTGCCGCCACAGCCAGACAACAGCATACTGGATAGAATGAGCAGCGCTGCCACAGGTAACGTAGAACGATGAACGTGCGCATTTGTACGGCGGTGGATGGGTATTGTCATTCCTGCATCTCCCTGAATTGATCAACTGTCGGGTAGCGGTCATATTCAGTATGAAAGCCTGCAGGCGATGTCTAATTGACAAGCATCAAAGTGCTGGCGGCCTTATTCCTTCGAACGATCTTTGGACTATCCATGATGTCAGCGCACGATCTCGAATCTTTGAACCAGAAAGGATGTGATTCCAATCAGGCTCATCCATGCCAATTTCAACATCTGTCTTTCAAGCCCCTGTTAGTAATCTGGCACCCATGAAACTGATCGAATATACTGTGGCCGACGACACATGGTCCCACCAGAGTCCCTATTCCAGGCCACTTCGTGAATACGCCACCAGAGCAGATTTTCAGTAATGCGCAGATCGTTCTGGCTGACACCGTCGTTCATGGCAGTGTGCAGGTGGTGGATGGTTTTATTCGGGACATCTCTAATACCTCGTCTGCCCGTGTTCATGGATCATCCAGTGCTGGCCGGCCCATCGACTGTCAGGGTGACTTTCTGATACCCGGCCTGGTCGAACTGCACACCGACCATCTGGAGACCCACTATTCTCCTCGCCCCGGCATACGCTGGGGAATGAAAGCCGCCATTCAGGCTCACGATGCACAGATTGCCGCCGCCGGCATCACCACCGTCTACGATTGCCTGAGAATGGGACGGGTAGAGGACGACCTGTTCGAGTCGGGCGAAATGCGACAGCTTGCAACTGCGCTGAGCGAAGCAGGTGAGGAGAATCGCCTGCGTGTGGACCATCGCCTGCATCTGCGCTGCGAGGTATCCGCGCGTGATGTGCTCGACGACTTTGCCGAGTTTGCAGATGATGCCGATGTGGGGCTGGTGTCGTTGATGGATCACGCACCCGGGCAACGGCAGTTCATCTCGATGGATGCCTACAAGCTCTACCATAAGACCAAAAAGAAGATGTCGGACGATGCGTTTGACGAATACGTCACCCTGCGCGTCGGGTCGTCACAGAAGTATTCGGCCAGCAACCGGCAGGCGCTATCTGCGCTATGCGCCGAACACGGGGTGGCACTGGCCAGTCATGACGATGCAACCCTGGCCCATGTGGAGGAATCACTGCAATTTGGTGTCAGGCTGGCTGAATTTCCGACCACCCTGGAGGCTGCCAGGGCATCACATGCCGCCGGTCTCGGTGTGCTGATGGGTGCTCCCAATGTCATACGGGGCTGCTCGCATTCGGGCAATGTGTCAGCCATGACGTTGCTGGAGAATGGCTGCCTGGATATTCTCTCCTCGGACTACATCCCCGCCAGCCTGCTGCAGGCGGTTTTCATGCTCACTTCCGGATCAGCGCAATTGAGCATTGCCCAGGCTTTGGCGACAGTTACCATCAACCCTGCGCGCCTGATGAAGCTTGATGATCGTGGAGAGATTGCACCGGGTCTGCGGGCGGACCTGGTACTGGTTGGGCATCATCCCGAGCAGGATCCGGCGCCAGTGGTGCGTGGTGTCTGGTCCAGAGGCGCACGCGTCATGTAGGCACCAGGACGATAGAATTCAGGCCGGTATCGGGCAAGTGAATTGCCGGACGAATGCGGCCTGGCGATCAGTCTGTGTGAAGATGGCAATCTGGTCCAGTAACGGCGGATCGGTCACGATCTCCCGGTAGAGCCCTTGCAGCCAGTCCAGATAATCGGTGTCCTGTTCACCGATGGGGCCGGATAAGGTCATGTGAAAACGGAATTCATCATCCACGTAGGGATAGCCATAGCAGCGCAGCAATTCCAGTTGCCGAGTGCTCAGTGCCTGGGCCATGCGCCGCTCGATATCCGCCTCCGTGAGCGCACGGCGATAGGGTTCGAACTCCGTGACGATCTGCATCGCCAGTGAGTGCAGTTGTGCCGTTTGCCCGTCGAGTGTCAGAGCGCTGAAACCGGCCATTTGGCGAGGCGCCAGACCGTGCAATTCGATGCGGGACTGGTGGCAGGCAAACTGCTGCAGGTGTTCTGCCAGTGACTGTACCGTGTAATCCTCTTGCAGTTCGAAAGGTGCCTTGAGCGTTGCATGAAAACCGTAGTGGGCAGGTGAGCGGGTCAGCGTCAGCCAGCGCTGC
>JABDKN010000216.1 GCA_013002205.1 Granulosicoccus sp. | reverse complement strand
GCAATCCCGTTCTGTCTGATGCCGCCAGTACATGTTCACGTAAGAGGCGTGCATTGTGCTCACAACCGGCACGCCCGCTGACCCAGGCGACAGCAATGTCGTAACCGTGTACGGCTAAACGTTCTCGTGCACAGAGCAATGGCGCCACGAGTGAACGCACCGAGTTCCCCAGAAGCCCCGGTACTATCAGCGTGCAGGCAGCGACGGACTTCCTGTTCTGGAAAATTTCTGGACGAGCCGTATTATAATCACCGGAACCATCCGCAGGCATACGCAACAATCCGGAACTGTCCAATCCCCTGTCAGCCGCGATTCGTTCAAATCGACGCGCAAACGCCAGCCGGGTGTCGTGGTCAATACTGGAACAGGTACTCATTAATATTTATGTCCAGTAATCTGCTCCGGATGTCCCGGTATGATATCACCGGGAATATTTTACAAGTGAATTGATAACTCTTGCCAATCGATACGAAGAACGATACGTTCCACCGGTTGCTGGCCTGAATGCTGATGCGGATAACCTACTTGGGTAAGCTGGCACCCGTCAAGGCATGTTTGTCGAAAAGACGATGGATACGAAACAGACTACTGCAATAGAGCTTAAGCGCCTGAGTAGATGGTTGGATAGCTCTATCAGGCTACCAGGTGGTATGCGCATAGGATGGGATGGCGTGATAGGCCTGCTGCCAGGCGTGGGTGATCTTGCCGGACTGGCTATTTCCAGCTACATCATATTCTCTGCAGCAAAACTCGGTGCAAGTAAGCTGGCTATCCTGCGTATGGTGCTCAATGTCGTACTGGAAGCTGCAATCGGGACGATTCCCATTGCAGGGGACTTGTTCGATATGGCCTTCAAGGCCAACAATCGCAACATGGCGCTGCTCGACAGGCACACCCAGGACCCGCGCAAAGTTACGACTCAAAGCCGCTGGTGGCTACTCGGGTGGCTGACCATCCTTTTCGCAATATTCGTCTTCGTTGTCTGGCTGGTAGTTCGAATGCTCGCTGGTCTGCTCGCCTGGTTGTTCTGACTAACCTTGATTGCCTGACTAACCTTGATTGCCTGAAATAACCTTGCTTGTCTGAATAAACCTTGTTTGTTCTACACAAGCCTGTGCTCAGCTTTCCTGTTCCTCAGACTTACGCTCGTTGAATTCAGTCAGCATCCTCTTGCGAACTTCTGCGGGGATCGTGTCCTTGACCAAGGGAAACACTTCATCCTCCTCTTCCTTCATATGGTGCTCGTTCTCGTCTGCCAGCGTCTTGAAGGTCGTCAGCCACGCTGAACTGGACATATCGGTGTCTCGCAGCTTCTCTACCAATTCCATCGCAGATTGATGCTCCGCAACACTGTGCCGAGACTGCTCGGTGGTGTCCTCCACTTTCATCATCTCGGCATAAAAGGCATGTTCCTCCGCAGCAGCATGCGCTTCGAACTCCTCGCAAAACTCCTCAAACAATTCACGTCGCCGCTCGGAATCTCCTTCTGTATCGAGCAACTCCGCCATCAACCTGCGTTGCTTTTCATGGTCCTGCTCGATGCGCTTGAAAATATCCACCAGACGTACCCTCCTGTGAAATATCTATGATTAGACAATGCGTGGAGAGTAATCGAACGACTCGATATCCCGGTTAGCAGCCCAGTGATTTGTATTTTTTACACGCTGCGCTGGGCAACAGACCACCAGTATTCCCCGCAGTCGAAACATGTACACCCAAGAGGGCGGAGAATCACGCATGAAATCCTGGCAGCGACACTTCCCTTGAATAAAGTACACGCCACGACAATTGTCTGTTTTACTGTTATTTTGTATACTGTTTTTAATAACAGTTAATAGTCACATGTCGACCCTCAAAACAAAACAATATTCACCAGTGCCGCAGATTCCGTTAAAGCTCCAGGGCAAACTGGCCATTCTGGCGGACGCAGCCAAATACGATGCGTCCTGCGCCTCCAGTGGTACCGAACGCCGCCATTCATTGAACGGTGCTGGGGTTGGATCCACTGGGGGATCCGGTATCTGTCACTCCTACGCACCTGATGGTCGATGTATATCGCTGCTCAAGGTGTTGTTGACCAATTTCTGCACCTTCGATTGTCTCTATTGTGTCAACCGCGTTTCCAGTAACGTACCGCGTGCACGGTTTTCAGTCGATGAGGTGGTCGATCTGACGTTATCATTTTACAAGCGCAACTACATCGAAGGACTCTTTCTGTCGTCGGGCATTATCCAGAGCCCTGATTACACGATGGAACAGGTCGTTGAAGTTGCTCGAAGGTTGCGCCTGGTTCATGATTTTCGTGGTTATATTCACCTGAAAACCATTCCTGAAGCCTCTCCAGATTTGCTGACATCTGCGGGTCTGTATGCCGATCGGCTCTCGATCAATGTTGAACTGGCCAGGCAGTCCAGTCTCGCGTCGTTAGCCCCGCAGAAAGACAGCGGCGGTATCCGGCGCTCGATGGCAGCGATACGATTGAAGCGGGACGAGGCGTCCGATACCAGTCTGACAGGCACATCTGCGCCCCGTTTTGCAACCGCCGGTCAGAGCACCCAGATGATCGTGGGCGCCGATGCAGCCACGGACGGTGAATTACTGAGCTGCAGTGATACGTTGTATTCCAGCTACAAATTGAAACGGGTCTACTATTCTGCATTCAGCCCGATTCCGGACGCCAGCGCTGCCTTGCCCCTGCAGCCTGCAAACCTGCTGCGCGAGCACCGACTCTACCAGGCTGACTGGTTGCTGAGGTTCTACGAGTTCGACGTGGAGGAAATTGTATCCGGTGGCCAGGCGGGTATGCTGGATACTCTGCTTGATCCCAAACTTGCCTGGGCTTTGAAACACCGCGAGCAGTTTCCGGTGGATATCAATCGGGCGGAGCGCAGCGCCCTGCTGCGAATTCCAGGACTCGGCACACGTGGTGTGGATCGCATCCTGAGTTGCAGGGCCGGAGGTTTTCTGCGCCTGGCCGACCTGAAGAAAATTTCCCGCTCAGTGAAACGCATGCTCCCCTTCATCGTCGCACGGGACTGGTCACCGGCGAGGGTGCTGGATACGCACTCGCTGCGTGACCAGTTTGTCCAGAAGCACGCACAACTGGATCTGTTCGGCAGCTGACCTGCCGATGATAACGGTCAATGTCGAGCATGCGGCTGACTTCCACGGCTGGCGAGCACAGGCACGAGAGCTGCTCAACGCCGGGATCGATCCATCACATGTGCTCTGGCAGGTGAGCGGGATTGATTCGGATTTGTTTGCCGACAGGAATGAGCTCACAGCGCTATCTACGGAGGAATCACCACCATGTGACCCCACCATCAGGAGTACCCACACGGTTCCCCGTAGTTTCCTGGAACTGGCGGAGCTGGTCGTCTGCCACAGTGATGCCAGTCGATTTGGTCTGCTTTACCGCGCTCTGTGGCGCATGACAAACGGTGATGCAGACCTGCTGCAGCGTGCCACTGATGATGATGTGTACACGCTCACCGGATTCGCCAAGGCAGTATCCCGTGACCGCCACAAGATGACTGCATTCGTGCGGTTTCGCAGGACCCCTGGCTGTCATCATGAGCACTACGCAGCGTGGTTCGAACCGTCGCACCATATCCTTCGTCTGACCAGTGAATTCTTCTGCAAGCGATTTTCCAATATGGACTGGTCCATTTACACGCCTGAGGGCAGCGCACACTGGAATCAGGCGGAACTGGTGTTCGGCCCGTGCGGTACGCGACACGACATTCCGCAAGGGGAAGCCATGGAACAACTCTGGTGCACCTATTTTGCGAACATCTTCAACCCGGCGCGCTTGCGACTGGACGCCATGCGTGCCGAAATGCCGGTCAAATACTGGAAAAACCTGCCAGAAGCGCCGATCATTGCGCGGCTTACCCGTGAGGCAGGGTCACGAACCAGCCAGATGGTTGCAGCAACACCCGGGGCAGAATCAAAGTACACGCAGTCGGCGCTGTATCGCGCTGAAGTTCCGCTGCAGAAGTTGGATTCCCTGGCGCAGTTGCGTGAATCTGCACGTCACTGCGACTTGTGTCCGCATGCCTGTAAGGCCACACAAACGGTTTTTGGCCATGGCCCGGAAACGGCGCGAGTCATGATAATTGGCGAGCAGCCGGGAGACATCGAAGATCTGCGCGGGATGCCTTTCGTTGGTCCATCAGGCAAACTGCTTCGCTCGATACTGACGCAGCTGTCAGTAGATCAGAGCAAGGTCTACTTTACCAATGCTGTCAAGCACTTCAAGTACACGCCACGCGGAAAGCGACGGCTGCACCAGAGACCTTCGGCTGGAGATATCGATCGCTGTCGCAGTTGGCTCACTGACGAGATATCGCTGATCAAACCGGCACTGATCATCGCTTTGGGCAGCACCGCTGCGCGGTCCCTGCTCGGACGAACTGTCAAGCTGACGGAGCAACGTGGCATACTCCAGCGATTTGGCGATTCAGCCCAGGTAATGCTGACACATCATCCCGCGAGAATTCTGCGAGCATCGAATCAACTTGATCGTAGTCGACTCTCAGATCAACTGGCCGACGACCTGGGCACCGCACTGTCGCATGCAGGCCTGCTCAGGCAAGACTTATCGATAGACTCGTGAAAGACATTGTGTCCTGATAGACAGTGTCTTCGCACACTGTCCCGAGGCGTGGAAAAAGTTTCGGACAGCCCGATGCAATCGCTGCCTAACGAGTCGTAATCTGTCAGAACGGGCTGTAGAATGGTTGCAGATATCCCGGGAAGGTCAAGTGGTAGCCTGAGGCCGGTTGGATGCCTGTTTAAAAAAGCGACGAAGAGGATGGTGTGGTGGGTGCGGAGAGCAAATTACACGGCGCGGTTCATTCCAGCTGTTGCGGTTTTTATCATGAGCCTGAATCTGGCTGTGCAGCACGGCACCTGGGAATGGATCGATCCGTTTGTGACGGCCACAGTCATCGAGGCGCTGCCTGGTGGCGTTGCACCACACCACCAACATTCAGTGTGAGTTGAAACAATGAACCCGGTAATGCGTTTCGATGGCATCTACACCCCCCTTGTCACACCGTTCAACGCCGATGAAGGCATCGACTTCGCATCACTGGAGGCCATCATTGAGATGCTCATCGAGTCCGGTGTGCATGGCCTGATCAGCGGTGGATCCACTGGCGAAAACTACGCGCAAACCGTCGAGGATCGACTCGAGCTTGCCCGATTCACCCATCGACAGATCCAGGGACGTGTGCAGTTCATCGTGGGCACAGGGGCCATGCTGACAGCCGACAGCATCTCTCTGGCCAGCGGTGCAAAGGATATGGGAGCGGATGCCATTCTGCTCGCCAGTCCACCCTACGCGGTCCCGACCGAGCGGGAGAACGCCCTCAATGCGCTGGAGATCGACAAGGCCGCCAACCTGCCCATCATGCTGTACAACTACCCGGGTCGTACAGGCACCATGATGGGCAATGAATTTCTTGACCGGGTGGGCCGATCGCGCAACTTCTGCGGAATAAAGGAAAGTTCCGGCGATATCAATCGCGTCCATACACTGGCTCGCGACTATCCTCACATTCAGCTGGGTTGTGGCATGGATGATCAGGCGCTCGAATTCTTCGCCTGGGGCGCGCCGTTCTGGGTATGCGGCGGCTCGAATTTCCTGCCCAGGGAACACCTGGCGCTCTACCGGGCCTGTGTAATCGATGGCGACTTCGTCAAGGGCCGGCGAATCATGTCGGCCATGTTGCCGCTGATGAACGTTCTCGAACAGGGTGGCAAGTTCGTGCAGACCATCAAATACGGCGTCACACTGCTGGGCATCGAGACTGGTGCCATTCGAAGGCCACTCAAAGGCTTGAATAAAGATGACAAGCGTGCGTTGGAACAGGTAGTTCGCATTCTCAGAAAAACAATCGCCGACATCGTGGCGGAGAGTTGAAGTATGGATCTGCTGACAAGAGATGAATACCGGGCAATTGCCTCCGGTCTGGTTCTGCCGACGGGTGCCTATATCAACGGCGCGTATCGACCCGCTCAATCAGGCAGGACGTTCGAGTCCATCAACCCGGCCACTGGTGAAAAACTGACTGATATTGCGGCCTGTGATGCGGCAGATGTAGACTTTGCCGTCAGCAAGGCGCGCGCAGCCTTCGATGACGGGCGCTGGTCGACATTGCATCCTGCGGAGCGCAAGGAGGTTCTCATCAGGCTGTGCAAACTGATTACACGTCATCGGCGCGAACTGGCGGTCATGGAATCGCTCGACAGTGGCAAAACCATTTTCGATTGCGAATCCGTGGATGTACCCGAGACCATTCACTGCCTGAAATGGCACGCCGAACTGATCGACAAGATATACGACCAGGTTTCACCAGCCTCCGATGACCACATCGCGATGATCGTGCGCGAACCCGTCGGCGTCGTCGGACTGGTACTGCCGTGGAACTTCCCCCTGCTGATGCTGGCCTGGAAGATAGGACCTTGCCTGGCCGCAGGCTGCTCGGTAGTGCTGAAACCGGCCATGGAAACTTCGCTGACTGCGTTGCGGATTGCGGAGCTGGCTGCAGAAGCCGGCTTGCCCAAAGGTGTATTGAACGTCGTCCCCGGAGGCGGTGCAGATGTCGGAGAACCGATTGGCAGGCACATGGACATAGACATGGTCTCGTTTACCGGCTCGACGATCACCGGCAAGAAATTCCTCGGTTATTCGGCGGAGTCCAATGCCAAAGAAATAGTTCTCGAGATGGGCGGAAAGAACCCGGCAATCGTCATGGACGATGCTGAAAATCTCGATCGTGTGGCTCAGCATGTCGTACAGGGTGCATTCTGGAACATGGGGGAGAATTGCTCAGCCTCTTCACGGCTGATCGTGCACAGGCGGGTCAAGGAGGAGCTACTTGCCCGTATAGACAGTCATGCACGACAGTGGAATATTGGTGATCCGCTCGATCCATCCACCAGGCTGGGAGCTCTGGTATCGAAAAGCCATTTCGACAAGGTTCGTGCTTATCTGGACATGGCGCAGAATTTTAGAACTGGTGGCAGGACTCACGACGGTGCTTTCATCGAAGCCACCGTTACTGAGGTGTCCGGTAACGATCATGTGCTGGCTCGCGAGGAGATATTCGGTCCGGTACTGTCGGTCATCTCCGTGGACAGTTTCGATGAAGCAATTGCGATCGCCAATGACACAGTCTACGGCCTGTGCGCTTCACTGTTCACGGCCAATGCCAGGCGTGCAATTCGCGGTGCCCGCCAGTTGCGTGCCGGAACCGTGACCGTGAACTCTTTCGGAGAAGGCGATATCACGACACCGTTTGGTGGGTTCAGGCAATCCGGTTTTGGTGGTCGTGACAATGGCATGCATGCGCACGATCAATACACGCAACTCAAGACGATCTGGATCGACCTGTCCGATGATGCCGACGAGGCCGTTGCTTGAGTTCGTATTCAGCTACTCACCTTCCAGTCCATCGCGGCCCTGCTGCCTGGAATGAGATTCTCGGGCCGCAGGAAGCGGCCAGATCATTAACGTCGGACCGCCGGGCAGACATCATCATCATCGGCGCCGGATTTGCCGGGCTCTCAGCTGCACGTCGCCTGCAACAGCTGGAATCGACTCTGCAGATAGTGGTGCTGGAAGCCAGCCGTATCGCCGAAGGTGCATCCGGTCGCAATTCCGGCTTCATGATCGACCTTCCTCACAACCTGTCCTCGCATGACTACGTCGGTAGCGCATTCGCGGCCGATCGCAGGCTCGTCGATCTCAATCGCCAGGCGATCGCGTTCGCTCGATCAGCGGTCGAGGAATATGCCATCGATCGGAATTTCTTCGACGAGTGCGGCAAGATCAATGGCGCAGCAAGTGCGGCCGCGCACAAGCACAATCAGAACTATGCCAAGCACCTGGTGAAACTGGGCGAAGCTCATGAGATGCTCGATGCCAGGCAGATGAAGGAGATAACCGGCAGCCCCTACTATTACGCCGGTTTATATACCCCGGGCACCGTCATGCTGCAACCGGCCGGTTACGTTCGCGGACTGGCCAAGGGGTTGCGGGAACGCGGTGTGGCAATCTACGAGAACACGCCTGTCAAGAACTTCAAGCGCAAGGGTGGTCACTGGCAGGTATCAACACCCGCAGGATGTGTCGAGACCTCGAGAATCATACTTGCCAATAACGGACACCTTGAGAGCTTTGGCATCGAACGAGGCAGGCTGATGCAGATCTTCCTGTACGCATCGATGACACAGGAACTGGACAAAGAGTCCGAAAAGCGTCTTGGCGGTGAGCCTCGCTGGGGAATCACACCCTCTGACCCGATGGGCACGACCATGCGACGTATCGACAACGGCCAGGGGGGTAATCGGATCATCACACGTTCCTGTGCCAAGATGCGACCAGGCATGGTGGCCAGCGCAAACGATGTCACCCGATTTGCCAGGACTCACACCTTGAAATTCAGCCAGCGCTTTCCACAGCTTTCCGGTGTCACCCAGCAGTACAGTTGGGCCGGGCAACTCTGCCTGACACGCAACGGCGTCTCTGTCATGCGGGAAATCGACTCCGGTGTCTACTCGGCGTGCGTGCAAAACGGACTCGGTACGGCCCGTGGCACACTCACCGGCATCGGCGCCGCCGAACTGGCATTGGGAAAGCACAGTGACATAACGCAATACTTTTCAGCCGAGCCACGCCCCCCGCGTCTGCCACCACAACCATTCGCGATGATCGGCGCCAATGCCTGGATGCGCTACAAAGAATGGAAAGCCGGGGCTGAATGAGAGTTGCCCACGAATTCACTTTCAATGCACCTGGTTCAATTCGTCAGCGGCCGGAATTTCACGTTCGCGCCTGGCGATGTAGTCGAGCAAGGCTTCGTCCACCGATTCATCCAGCTTTGGCATCTGGTACTCCTTCAACAATTTGCGGGCACGGGCAAGTGCTCGTTCGTTGATTTGCACACTGCCCTCTGCTTCCCACTGCTCGATCGAATTGTTGTCAAACATCTCCGGCATGAAGTAGGCGGTCTGGAAATTTTCGAGTGTGTGCGGATGCCCCAGGTAGTGGCCACCGGGTCCAACATCTCTGACAGCCGCCAGCGCCTGGTCGAAATCATCCCAGCGAACACCGCTGGCCATGCGATGCGCCATGGCAGATTGCTCGGCATCCACGATGAATTTGGCAACGGAACAATGCATGCCGGCCTCGTTCCAGCCAGCGGTATGCCAGATGTAGTTGGCACCGGCATGCATGACCGCTGACAAGGTAGTCGCCGACTCATAACCGGCCTGTGCGTCGAACGTCTTGGCGCCTCCTAGATTCGATGAGGAACGCCACGGTACATCATAATAACGCGCCATTTGCCCTATCATGAAGTTCATCAGACTTATCTCGGGTGTACCGGCCATGGGCGAACCTGACTTCATCGACACAGTTGACAGGTAGTGGCCATAAATTGCCGGACACCCTTTTTTGACCACTTGTGTATAAGCCAGTGCAGACAAGGCTTCAGCGTTCAATTGCGCCACGGACACCGCAACCGAGGCTGGCGTGTTTGCGCCACCCAGTACAAACGGAGAACATAAAACCGGTTGATTGCGCCTGCAGAATGCGCGCATGGCACCCAGCATGGTTTCATCCCAGACCAGCGGTGAATTGCCGTTACAGTTTCCGGTAGTCACCGGGTGGTTTTCTAGATATTCCTCACCAAACAGAATGGCACACATGTCCATGACGTCTTCTGCATTTCTTGGTGACGTCGTCATTCCCATGAACATCTTGTCGGAGTGTTTCATGGATGAATACGTAATACGAAGATGACGCTGCGAAATCGGATGATCGTAGGGTTCAACGATATGGTGAGCCGTGGAGTTCAAAGCCGGCAGCATATGCGACAGTTTGTGAAACATCGCCAGATCCTTCAACAATGGATTTCGCCGCTTATCGTCGAGATCTCGCAGGTAGGGCGCTCCCGTCATGGGTACGAAAACCACGTTGCGTCCGCCGCAATCAAGGTTTTTCTTCGGATCACGAGCGTGATAGGTGAAGCGCGAGGGTATCGTCGCAACCAGCTCACGGACCAATCCACGATCCAGGCGAACTCTTTCTCCATCCACCCTGGCCCCTGCCTTCTGCCAGTCTGCAAGTGCAATCGGATCCCGAAAAACGACGCCGATGTTTTCCAGTATCTGCATCGAGGCTGCATCGATGCGCTCTACCTGAGAGCCGTCCATGATGTCGCATACCGGAAGCGTGTTGACCAGACCGGGTAGCATGTCGATGTTGCTCGCTGTGCGTGCGGTACGCATGGCCGATCGTCCACCACTTCTGCGCCGCGTTACTGATTTGCCCATGTTGTCCCCTCGTTCAGCGAAAGAGTGACCATTGAACGGTCAAGTGCTTAGGTACAAGGACGACTGTATCAGGCAATGCGCGCTATCAGGCGAAAAAGCCCAGGGTTTCGGCGAACGTCAGGCGGTCATCGGACTGATTCCCGGCACACCAGCAACCGATAAGAACACCAGAACCTGGCCACGCCTGTATACAGTTGCCATTGCCTGTGCACGTGTCCAGTTGTGCTGGTGCAATACGATGTGTCTGTTTACCGACAGATCGAGCCGCCTGCCTGCGCGGATCGCTCGTTTACACTGCGACTTCAGTCGTGAATCTACGGCATAGATACCGGACATGGTTAGCGCTATGGTTGATTCAGGAGCATTGCCTGTTGTTAAAGCTCGTGCGCTGCCGCACAATTGACCGTCTCGCAGGGTCAATGGAGACGGCAATGGCAGGGCACCTGGAATTTGAGTTTCGTCCGGTACCGCACAGGAATCCGTCACGCCCACACACTGATAATGCGCCGATGCGTATTCTGCTCTGCGGTGATTTCAGTGGTCGGGGCATGCGGGAGCTGGACGATCCGGCCTCGCTGGCAACGCGCCCCGTGCTCAACATCGATATCGATAATGTCGATGAGGTGATAGCCCGATTTGCACCCGCGCTCAGTCTGGATTGCGAAGGATCAACACTACCCATCGAGTTCGGCTCACTCGATGATTTTCACCCGGACAGCCTGTTCAATCAACTCGAATTATTCAAACGCCTGCGCGAACTGCGGCGGCGACTGCAGGACCCGACGCAGTTCAAACAGGCAAGCGCAGAGTTCTATGGCGATCAGAACGAATCTGAAGATGATACTCTACACAGGCTGATGGGCACCACCCAGGAAGATGATCCATCAGCAACGGCTGCACAAGAGACGGCGTCCGGTATCGATGCGTTACTGCATAGGCTTATCGCTCCACACATCGTTTCCAGTCAACGCAGCGAGCAGGCGCAGTTCATATCGGCCATCGACCGTTCGATCGCCGGACTGATGAGGCGAATCCTGCATGATCCGCGCTTCCAGGCCATGGAATCGCTGTGGCGTTCCGTGCATTTACTGGTCTCTCGACTGGAGCTGGACGATACCCTGCAATTATTCGTGTTCGATGTGACACGGACAGAACTCGAGACTACAGCCACCGAATCCAGGCTCGAACAAAGTGGCTTGTGGACGGCACTGGTCGATCGACAGCAGGACGCCGCTGGTGGTCCAGGGTGGTCCATGGTTTTTACACTTGAAGCCTTTGATGCATCCGAGAGCGCTGTGATGACACTGGCGTCACTGGCATCGATTTCAGCTGCTGCTGGCGCACCCCTCATAGCTTCAGCCGCATCGTCGCTGTACGGCTGTGGCGAGCTGCAAAGCGCCACCGATCATCATGACTGGCAGTCTCCCGATCCCGACTCCAACCCGCACTGGCATGCATTGCGAAAAAGCCCCCTGGCAGCATGGATTGGCCTGGTGACACCTCGATTGCTGTTACGCCTTCCCTATGGAAAAGCCAGTGATCCACTCGATTGCTTTGAATTTGAAGAGATAGCCGACACTGATCCCGATATTCCATTATTGTGGGCGCATTCCTGCGTAGCCTGCGCACTGCTCGCCGGAATTTCAATCCAGGATTCAGGATCATTGATGGCGATAGACGAACAGCGTGAAATCGACGATTTACCCGCCTGGATTCATGAGATGAACGGTGAAAAACGCCTGTATCCCTGTGCGGAAACCTGGCTCAGCGACCGGGCTGCCGACTGGCTGATGTCCCAGGGGTTAATGGTGCTTGCCAGTCGACGGGACAGGCCGGTCGTTCAACTGCTTCGTTGGCAGTCAATTGCTGAACCCGCGACCCAATTGGCCGGGATCAGCTAGTTGTTTCAAAACCTCACATCGTACCCATGGCAACCAGTTATCACCAGGAACTGATACCCGGGAGCAGTCAATGTTCAAGACCTTATTACTAAGCTTTTCGATAGCCCTCACAGCTTCAGTCAGTATCGATGTCCGTGCCCAGGCGTCAACGCATACACTGTTCGCAGTGGATTTATCACTGAGTGCCCGGCAACGGAGCACCGCCTACGATATCGTACGAGAGGTAACACTGAATGCGCCAAAGGCTCATACGATCGGCCTTACACTGTTTGATGATACGGTAAGGCGCTTCGTTGCACCGGCCATGTTGAATGTGGAACAGATTCGCGCCATCAATGACGCCCTGGCAGATTCTGTGGTCTCGGTTCGCTCCAGCAGCAATCTGGCCGTGGGTATCGAACGGGCGCTGGATTATCCGGAATTGAGGGAGCCTGCCAATCTTATCGTTTTCGCCCGTGGTGTCATCGATACCCCCACGCAGGATCCGCGAGCCCGATTCAGCGAGTGGCTTGCACTGGTACTGCTGCCGCTGGCCACCGAAGAGAACATCAGCATCACGCTCCTGGTTCCAGAGGATCAAGCTGCAGACCCGGCTATCAGCCAGGCATTCGAGTCATCGGCGAAGCACAAGGTAGTGACTTTCAATGCGGGTGAACACACAGCGCCGTTCCTGGTCAGTCTGCTTGGCATTGCAGATCGACCCTATGGCGAGGTCAGTCTTGCTTCCTCACCTGACACTGCAACTCACACTGCCACTGGTACTGGTACTGGTACTAACACAATCACTGGCACTGGCACTGATACAATCACTGCTCAAATCACGGGCACTGACACATCAGCAACCTTCGAAACCGGCGCTACGGGAACTTCCGCAACCAGGGCAGAGAACGCCAGCCTGACAACAGTACAGACAAATGAAAAGACGACGCCGGCGATGGAACTCTGGCTTACTGCCAGAATTCCGCTACTGTTCATCGCTACGCTCGTTTTGTGTGGCATCGTCTACTGGCGCCTGCGGGCACGGCAGAAAACATCCAGACACACTCCCGCGTCAACCGCATCATCGACCTACCTGCCTCTGACTGAGAAACCGGCCAATACCATGAATAGCTGGATGGGGGATCAGACCATTCCCTCGGGTTCGCAGTCAATCGACAGCCGATCGACGAGCGACAGTGATACTACCGCCCCTCGATCTGCTGGCTCCGTCAGATCAAAGCGGAATGAGCCGGAGCCCTGGGACCAGTAGCCCGCCTCGTAAGCGCAGCGGCTGGTACGACTGCCGTTAACGGGCAACGAACATGAATTCGCCCACTTCATGTCCAGCGAACTTGATCGCCGCATACTGGGGGGTCTGATCGACACCCAGTGCTGTCGCGCTACGCTGAACCGACTGCCGTAAATCTGCAAATAATCGGGTTCCTTCGAGAACTCCTGCATTGCGTGACAACTCGTCGATGAATGCGCTGGCAAACAATGAGTGCTGAGCAGTACCATCGTAGACCGGCTTGATTCCGCCAGAGCTCAATACCGTCCGAACTTTGCGCTTGGCCATCAGTCTCAGCCACCTCTCCCTGAGCTCCATTGGCATATCCGCCTGCATCCTGGGAATCGATGCCTTGGTCAAGGTGCCCGAGAAGCATGAATCTGCAACAACCATGATCTGCTTTGCGGGTATGCTGTCCAGGTAGTTGGTCACCACCGCATTGGCAATCCAGTTTTCGGAACTGTCCACCTGGGCATCAACCGGCAGCCAGTAGCCTTGAGCACCATCCGGATCCAGCTGACCATGCCCGGCATAGTACACGATGAGATTGTCCTGTTCGGTCAGCGTCTGCCGGGCCGAATCCAGGGCCTGCAGAATCTCCAGTTTCGTTGCATTGATCAGCAGTTGCGTCGAGAATCCGTATCGTTCTCTGAGCAACGAGTCTATTACCCGGGCGTCCGACTCTGCCGTCCTCAACTCGCTTATGTCGCCGTAGAGGTTATTCCCAATCACGATGGCGTGATAACGGCCAAAATCTATATCCTCATAGCGGCCCTCATCCGCCACCGACATGCCGGGAGTCGTACCTGCAATCGGTGCAGCGCCACGCCTGGCCACTGAAAAGTTTGCCTTCGTGCGTTCGCCCTGGTCATCTACAGCCGTCAATTCCACCGTATCAACCACGTTGTCCGACTGGAATCGAAACACACCTGACTCATTGACAGACTGTCTTTCACCATTGATCAGAAACGTCAGCAATCTGTCTGCAGGACTCACTCGACCGATCAGTTCGATCGAACCGTCCGGACGCGCTGCTATTTCACCGGGACCCCGCGTAACGAGTACGGGGGGTTCGATGATCTCAATCGTCGGACCCAGGGCAACTACCTGAGTCACCGCCTCGGACGCTTTGAGCTCTGTCTGCGCGCGGCCTTCAGAGACACGCGCCTCGAGCGTGTTCAACTGGTCCTCCTGGTTGACGACGATACCAGCCTGAGCTGTCAGCTTCTTTTCCAGAATTGCCAGTTGCCTTGCCGAATCGAGCTTTTCCTGTCGCGCATTCAGTTCCGCTTCAACCAGCCGCGTGACCAGCCGCGATTGCTCGAATCGTGCGAGTGCCAGCTCCGCATTGGCCACACGCGTAGACGCCTCCGCCGCCCTCTTCTCTGCCTGGCTTGCCTGCTCTGACAATGCCATCGCGGAGAGCCTGGCTGTCAAGCGCTGCTGTTCCCGTTCACGACTGGCAACTGCCTCATTCTGTTCGCGAAGCCGATCGCGCAACAGCTTATTTTCGTTCTCCATGGACTGGATCGACAATTCAGTATCGGCAAGTCGTCCTGCCACTCGGGTCTGTTCAGCCGCTGACAAGCTGAGTTCCGATTGCAGGTCACGGATACTGGCCTGGTAACGGGATTCCAGTTCACTCTGTTTGCGGCGTAGCGAATTCAGTGCCTGGGTGCGCTCCAGTAGAGCACTCGACAACATCAGTTCGCGCTCTTCTGCATCACTCAGTGCTTGCAGGACGGAGGCAGGCAATGCGCTATTCTGTTGTCGCAAGCTGTTGACAGCCTGCTTGATCGTTACAGCGCCGTCTCTGGCTTCCAGCAGTGCCTGACGATCCTGAGCCTGCGAATTCCCGGCACTTGACGCATCGAGCGACTCTTCCAGTGATCTGATCAGGTTCACCTGCTCAGCCAGCTTCTCCTTCAACTGCATCACCTCCTGGCTATCGGCAATCAATCCGCTTCTCAGGGAACTGATCTCGGCACGACTGGCTTCGAGCTGCGCAGTGAGGGTTTCGTTACGCGACGCCTCGGTAGCAAGCTGTTCCTGAACGGACTCGATTTCGATAAGCGCCCTGGTCGTCGCGGAAGCCTGAGCATCCCCGCCCGGATCGGCAGTGGCCACCTCGCGTCGCTTCTGTTCAATCTGCTTGCGCAGTGTGGCCAACTCGCCTCGCTCCGTACGCGCCTGACTCTGCAAGCTGCGATACCGTGCTTCGGATTCGGCCAGCTGCTCAGACAGCTCTTCCACCTTTTCTCGCATGATCACCGCGTCCTGTCTGGCCGCCTCACGCTGGGCGAATTCCACGGTGGAGACATACTCCAGGGATCCCTCCTCGATCCCGCTAGCCTGACGATACAGATTCATCGCCTGAGTCAGGTCCTGATTGACACCCAGGCCGGACTCATACAGATAGCCCAGATTGATCTGTGCTCGCGAATAACCCTGCGTGGCTGCCTGACGGTACCAGCGCGCGGCGACCGCGTAATCGGGTTCCACGCCGAGCCCTTTCTCGAAAATTTCACCGACGTAGGTCTGTGCCTGAACATCCCCTTCCTCGGCCAGGGGCAACCAGATCTTCAGCGATGTTCCCGCATCTGCACGATCGAAACTGACGTACTCACCGCCTCGAATCTCACAGCTCGCAGCCGAGGTCTTGACCGGTCGACGCGGAGACAGATAGGTCAATTTACTTCCCAGCTGACGAACCTGTCCCGGAAGCAGGCAATCCACAATCAGCAGTTCGTCGGGATTTCCAGATGCCGATGGCGGAATGCTCGGCGATGATGCGCAGGCAGCAACGAAGACCATGCACGCTATGGTCAGCAGGGTCCAGAGCCTGTTTGCAGATCGATGCATAGTAACCCGCTGACGCGGCCGGCAATGCCTGTGTGCAACCTTAGCCTGATTACGCATGTCAGGCAACCAGATGCCCGGTTATCACCATGTCAACGACTCCGCAGGCGTTCGAGTGCCTTGCGTGCCTCATCGTGATGAGGATCCAGAGTCAGTACCAGCTCATACAGTTCAATGGCATTCGAGCCTGGCGGTTGATCAATGCGGCCCAATAGCTCATTCAGTTCCGCCAGTTCCATTGACTCCGTTATGGTGGTCTGGTCTTCGGCACTGATGGTACTGCGGGTATTCCAGCGATGATCGAAATACAGAAAATAAACCAGTGCGAGTACCAGCATGCCCGCACTCACTGCCAGGACACCCGGCAGTAACCACCGATGCCGAACGGATGGTGCGACAGACACTGATGATTTCTCCGCCGGTTGATCGAAGTATCGACGCTGGATGTCGGCGATCAGTTCGTCGGCTGATGAATAGCGATCTGTCGGGTTCTTCGCCATCATTCGATCTATCAGTGGCTGGAACTGAGCTTCGCTTTCCGGCAATTGCGGCACCGGTGCATTGATATGCTGGGACAGTACCGACTCTGAACCCGTACCCGTGTAAGGATGCCGGCGCGTCAGGGTTTCATAAAACACCACGCCCAGACTGTAGATATCCGAACGACCGTCCAGGTGCTCCACTCGAAGGGCCTGTTCTCGACTCATGTAAAGTTCGGTGCCGACCAGTTGACCCATCTGGGTCAGCTGCTCATCCCGGTTGTGAGTCTTTGCAATACCGAAATCGGACAGCACGGCTTCCCCCTGACCATTGAACAGTATGTTGGCAGGCTTGATGTCACGGTGTACATATCCCTTGGCATGAGCAAAGGCCAAAGCCTCGGCAATACGCCGGATGATGTACAACGGATGCTGGTAAGGTTTGTCGGACCGAAGCAGTTGCTTGAGAGTGGGACCAGGCAGGTATTGCATGGCAATGTAATACAAGTTTCCGACGTGACCTACGTCATACACCGTGACGATACTGGGGTGCTCACTGACTATGGCAAGGTCGTGCCCTTCGCGAATGAATCGTTCGCAGAGGTCTGCATCTGAGGCATATGCCGGATTCATTATCTTGAGCGCAACCTGACGGTTCAGACTTTGCTGCGTGGCAAGATACACGGTCGCAAACCCGCCCTGCCCCAGCACCGAGTGAACGCTGTAGCCGGGAATGCGTGGTAATACGACGGTTCTATCCGATTCCTGAAATTCGATGGCCACCTGCAGGCACCTGTGTCATCTGGTTGACCAAGCATACTCCTCACGTCAGATCGTCGATAGCAGTAACGCGATCTGAGCTGAGCACTACATGATGTCTAAAACTCCAACCTCAATCCGAACTTCAACCAGTCCTGCGTAGCAAGGTCGTGCTGTAAATGCGTTTCATAGAATGCAAAGGCACTGCGTCCGCGACTGAATACCGCGCTTGCGCCGAAACCCACATTGGAATAGCTGGAGACTCTGTCGGTGCCTCGATACGAAGCGGTGGTGCCTGTGTAATCCAGGGTTGCCTCGATATCGTCCTTATCCGTATCGTTCTCGGTAATGTATTCAAGTCGCAGCAACGGAATGACTACAGCTCTTGCCGTACTGACCACTTTGGTCGCTTCCAGGCCGACTACCATCTTCGTAGAAACGACCGACTGCTTGGAGATGGAGAAAATTGCGGCAAATTCAGAGGGCTCTCCACCTCGCCTGTTCTCAGTGTACGCATCGATCGTGGCCCGCGTATGCGAAAGACGGAAGTACGCTCCGAGATCCCAACCACGCGGCTTGAACGTACGTCCGCCGCTGACCGTGATGGTTCTGGCAGTGGAACTGGGAGAGGCCACGGCACTCAGTGACGACGTCGAATCGATAGCTACCGAGCGCTCAGTTTCAAAATCAATGCCCCCGACATCCAGTACAATATCCACATACCCCTCATCACTCTCGTACCACGAGGCAAACGCGGTGATATTGAGTCCCTCCGATTCAGCCCCGCCAGCCACTTGCCTGAAGCTGATGTCATCACTAAGGAACCCCAGACCCAGACCACCGATGACATTGTCACTGAACCGATAGTCAGCACCGAACGTTACACTGCTCGATGAGATCTCAGAACTCCTCTCCAACTCCAGTCCATCCATCTCGCCACTGGAAACGTGGCCGTTGATGAATCCACCAAGACGGGAAAACAGGTCACCCGACGCCGCGCCTCCTCGCTGTTCTGCCTGCGCACCGTCCGGAACGGCCACCAACAGCGGATCTATCCGGTCTCCCGGAAAAACCTCGCGCTGACCTGCCTGCCAGTCTTCCTCCTCACTCAACACGGGTTCCCTCAATGCATCCAGCCGGGCACGCACATTGGTTGTCTGAAAATCCGAGACCGCAACCAGGGAATCATGCATGGCAAACGCTTCCTCAATCGCCACCGCATCGCCAATCTCCTGAAGTCGCCTCAGATCCTCCGGGTCGTTCTCATCCAGGCTGTCGATCAAATCACAAACCGCTTGCAGGGCGAGGGCCTCATCGCTGGTGTCGTTACCCAGACTCTCACACGCTTCACCCAACTGACTGGTCGCCGTAGTCTGGTTTTCATTCAATCCGATGACGTTGATATCCACTACCAGTGTCTCCTGGGCGTGGCCGCTCATTGACAACCCGCCCAGTGCAATAAGTGCAATAAGTGCGCTAAGTGCGAAGTAAGCGCTTGGTGCGCCTGGCGCCCTCAGGGCAGCCGAGCTGGCTGAAGTCCATCGGCCGCAGCCCACTTCCGGTATGGGCAGCCCACGCACACAGACTCTACGTGAGGATGCATTGCGGTGAGGCCGTCTGTCGAACCCGCTATCCATGGACATAGGCAACCCGGAATGCAGCCTGTTGTGAACGTCACCTACAGTACAGTCGATTGCGCAACTGGATCAATGCGAAACATCTACTGCTAGACTTTTGCATAGGAATCCACTGCCTGAGGACTCACATGCACGTTTTCACAAGGGTTCATCTGAGACATCCATGGGGTAGCGCCGGTTTTTTCACGAGTAAACGTGAACATACCGGTCAAATGACAGCAGCGCCGCCCCAATAGTTTTTGCATTTGGACTGCGACCTTATTATGCTCGGAAGTCCGTAGTTGCTCTTTAAAAGGACACCGGCTATGAGGACAAGTGGCGTTCGACAGTTTTTCGCCGCAGTGTTGCTGCTGGGACTACAGGCCTGTGATGTCGTCAATGACACTACCAGCCAGCCTGCAGACAGTGTGGGCGACGGGACAACATCACTCAAGTTACAAGCACCTGCACTACTGCTTCAGGATAGAGCTATTGACCTGGCACTCATCGACGTCGAAGTCGTGGTCGCCTATACCGTCGGCACAACCGACTACCGGTTTTCCGACCTGGCCAGTCGGACTGGTAGCGAAAGTGGAGCTTACTGGCTCGCCGGTATCAACGTGCCAGCCGAGGTACCGTTCACCCTGTCCATGACCTGGTTTGAGGAGACTCCGCGTCTTGAGCTGCTGCGAATTACCCGGCAGTTTGAAGGACAGAGCCAGCGTGGCCAGACGGAATTCGTGTACGAATTTTCGGCCACCAATGAGTTCTCGGATGAACCCGATGCAACCGACTATGCAGGCTTTGATTCGGACGGTGATAGCGTTACGAATATCAAAGAGCGTCAAGATGGTACCGATCCGTTCAACGACAGCGACCCGTTGAATCCGGACCCGGGATCTCTGCAGGTAGAACCCGCTGCTCTGGAATTGCAAGCCGCCGTATTCGACTCATCAACTACCACCCTGGAACTGAACAACCTGTTTGCAACAGCCACCCGGTTTACCCTGGCAAGCGACGTCGACTGGCTCACGGCGTCCCCGGACTCGGCCTCCATTCCTGCCAACACACGGTTTGATCTATCGGTTGGATACACCTGTACTGCCGAGCCTGGCACGCGCACTGGCACACTTACCATCCTAACCGCCAGCCGCGAGACCCGTGTTCCGGTTGAACTCAACTGCTCCGAAGTGCCGGCACCGCTGCTGAGCGGCGCGACACCTGAGCTTCGCTTGAGTGCCCTCGTCGCAGCCAGTACGACAGGTACTGTACAATTCAGGAACAGCGGAAATGCCTTGCTTGACTATACGCTCAGCAGTGACAGCGACTGGCTGGTACCACAGAACACACGCGGCGAGTTGGTGCCAGGCGGTACTGAACGCGTCGAGTTGAATGTTGTCTGCGGAGCGGCAGCAGAAACTAGAACAGGCAGATTGACTATCGGCGGGAATGGTGGCGAGGCTACCGTCACCGTCGACCTGGTGTGTTCCATCCCGCCGAGTGCCAGAATAGAGGTTATCCCCACCATACTGGACTTGACTGCACTGACGGATGCGCAGGCCAGCAGTTCATTTACGGTTCAAAATGTGGGTACGGCAGAACTTGAGTTTACCGTCGAGAGTACCGCGCAGTGGCTGACCACCACTACCTCCGAGGGACGCCTGGCTCCAGGTAGCAGCACCAGTGTGGTTGTGTCGGGCTCCTGTTCATCCGAATCCGGCTCACGTTCCGCCTCGCTCACGGTAGACAGTAATGGCGGCAACGTCTCCATTTCGTCTACGCTGACTTGTACCGCGATTCCTACCGCTGTACTGGGCGACTTACCGGCCACGCTGACGCTCGAGGCGCAAGCCGACCAATCCACCAGTTCAACTGTGCAGCTTTCCAACGTTGGCAACGCCCTGTTGACCTACCAGGTGAGCAGCAACAGCAGTTGGCTGACAGCCAGCAGGGGCAACGGGGCCATCAGCCCCGAGCAGTCGGCCTCACTTGGAATTCAGGCACAGTGCGACAGCATCACCGCAAACCGTAGCGGAACCCTGACGATCGACAGCAATGGCGGTACCAGGGAAATTGATGTGTCTCTGGAATGTACACCTGCGCCCAGGCCATTGTTGGGAAATGTCACACCATCCGTCAGCCTGAGCGCGGCGGTGAATACTGCTGCAAGCGGCTCTTTGAGCTTCGACAACCTGGGCGATGCACCACTGTCCTACACCCTCGCCAGTAATGCCGGCTGGTTGTCGATATCCTCTGTCACGCAATCCACCGTAGCGCCGGGCCAGAGCGCATCGGCCACACTGGCGGCCACGTGTGACTCCGAGGTCAAGAAACTTGAGGGCATTGTGTCTATCACCAGTAACGGTGGCGAGGATACCGTGAATGTTTCACTGGATTGTCGTGGGCCGGTATTGAACGGTGTACGGCCTCTCTCCTTTTCGTTTACCGCTATCGTTTCGCAGGCTGACCAGGGCAGTCTGGTTTTTACCAACTCCGGCAATGAGGCGCTGACATTCACGGTCAGCACCGACAGTGACTGGCTCTGTACGAGTGATGCCGGAGCTGCTGGCTGCGACAGCGAGGATGACTCCGTCTCCGGCGAACTGCCAGCAGGCAACTCCTTTGAGCTGTCTGTTGTCGCGACCTGCCCGGGCAGCGCAGGACAATACGCGGGGGCACTGCGTCTGTCCGGCAACGTCGATTCCCTGTCGATCCCGGTTTCCCTGATCTGCGCGCCTGCCCCACTGGCGGCGGCCGAGCCCTCTCTGAGCTACGTGAATGCCAAGACCTATCGATTCGACTGGCAGGATGTCCCCGAGGCGACATACTACCAACTGCTCGAGAATGCAGACGGCGAATCGCAGTTCCGCATTGTCAGTGAAGGGATACAACCCGGACTTCAGCGCTACGATCACATCGTGCCTTTGCACTTGAGAGATCGCGCCAGCTACATCCTGGAAACCTGCAACGAACGCGAGTGTGTCGAATCCAGCGTGGTTTCCGTACGGGGCAACCTGGTCGAGGCCATCGGGTATATCCCGGGTGAGGATGATTCTGGTTTCGGTCAGGCTCTGGACGTCAGCGGTGACGGCAAAACACTGGCGGTTTTCCATGGCCAGGAAGGTGCCGTCAGCATCTTTCGCAAGGCAACTTCCAGCGATGGTCAATTCGACTGGATTCAGGACGGAACACTGGATTTCGCACCCTTCCTGGGTACGAACAGCTTCAGCCAGTATTCAGTCAGCCTGAACGAGGCTGGCGACCTGCTGGCGGTGGGCTTGCCGGACGCACCAAAAAACGCCTGCGAATGCTACTCGGGAACTGTTCACTTGTATGAGCGACAACTGCTGTTTGACGCATTCTCCCTGTCAGCAGTTAATTTGACCTATCAATGGGTCCTGATTGCCGAACTGTTTAATCCACAGGCCAGTGAAGGTGATGATTTTGGCCGAAGCGTTTCGCTGAACGGTCCCGGCTCACGTGTCATGATTGGCAGTCCGGGCAGCAATGAAGTGTATGAATTCGCCGCAGGCGATCAATGGAAACCGATCAATACGATTTATCCGGTCGATATTGAAACGTATGGATTCGGAACCTATCTGCAACTAAGTGCGGACAAGGGCACTCTTGTCGTCAGCGCCACGGCCTATGACAACGACTATGGGAACGATGTCGTGTTCGTGTTCACTGGCAACAGTGACAACTGGACGCAGGAAGCGATGCTTTACCTGAACAACGACGATAGCGATTTCTGCTATGAGGGCTCCAGCTGTGGTGACGGTTTCGGCAGCTCCCTGTCAGTCAGCGGTGACGGCGAAACCGTTGCAATTGGTGCCCCATTCGATGCAAGCAATGCCTCGGGTGTCAATGGCGATCAGACAGATAATTCCCTTAGCAATGCCGGTGCCGCCTATGTGTATTCACGAAGCGGCGGTTTGTGGCCTCAACAGGCTTATATCAAGGCAAGTAACCCGGCAGACTATGATTATTTCGGCTATTCGCTTGATCTGACTTACGATGGCAGACTGCTTGCCATTGGTGCCTGGGAAGAAGCCAGTAGCGCACTGGGCTTCGGTGGGGATGAAACTGCTGACATCTTTGCCGGTATTGGCGCAGGTTACCTCTTTTCAAATGACGGAAACAGCTGGCGGCAGGTAAACTACTTCAAGGCCAGCCAGGAGACGATCAATCTGGGTGAAGCCATACGAATCAGCAGCGATGGTGCGGATCTGATCATCTCCAGTTCCTATAACGACGAATTGTACTACTACTGAATCGGCACTGTTCGTCAGTACCACTAAAGGACGCACTGCTCGACATGAGCACTACCTGCTGGTGGCCTGCAGACTATTTCTCCAGTCGTGACCGCTTCGTTGAACTGGCCCGATCCTGTGGAGCACAGGCAGAATCACATTCGATCGACGCGGTCGGTCCCGATGGCGAAGCCTTATCGGTCGAGGTTGCCGCTTTTACTTCGACACACGATGAGCATCTGATAATTCTCACCAGTGGGGTGCATGGTGTCGAAGGCTTCATCGGTGCCTGCATACAGTTCCAGGCGCTTCAGATGCTTGCCAATAACGGCCTCGCGAATGGCGTCGGTGTCGTCATGATCCATGCTGTCAATCCCTGGGGATTTGCGCACCTTCGACGAGTTGATGAAGGCAACGTGGATGTGAATCGTAATTTCTCAGTCTCGCCGGATAATAAACCGGCGCCGAACCCTGACTACGCCGCACTGGATCCTGTCATCAATCCTCGTGGAAAGCCTGGAATCGGTAGTGAGATAGATTACTGGATAAACGCAGGTAAGCTGATTACAAGAAATCGCGGTATAAAAAAGCTGTTCAAGTCGATCGCTGAGGGACAGCATGAGTTTCCACAGGGTCTGTTCTTCGGCGGCCACGAGATCAGCCATTCGTGTGCACTGCTGCAAAAACTGGTACAGGGCTACGCGGCAAACATCGACCGCATAACGATACTGGACGTGCATAGCGGCCTCGGTCCGTCGGGTGTTGCAACGTTGATAGGTGACAGCAATATGGTCGATGCCGGGAAACGCTACCACTGGTTGCAGACACACTATCGCCAGCCGGTATTCATCGGCAATGCCAGTGACAACACCTACAACGCACAAGGTAGCTGGAGTCAATGGTGTCAGCACAATCTGCGCGACAAGCGTTTCCTGTACCTGTGCGTTGAAATTGGAACGGTCAATCCGCTGATACTGTTCTCCGCACTGCGGCGCGAAAATCAGGCACATCACTGGACAGCGAGCGACTCCCGGTCCTACGTCAGGAGCAAGCAGGCACTGCTCGATGTCTTCGCACCCCGATCCAATCGCTGGAGACAGAAAGCAATAGCGCAGGGACTGCATGTGCTGGACAGGACGTTCGCTGTGTAGCTCTATTGATGAGCGAGTCGGGCCAGCCTTACCAGATCGGTAATGCTTTCCAGGCATTTTTCACGACTCATCTGAAAAGTACTGTCATCCGGATCCAGCAGCGAGGCATTCGCCACGACGGCGTCAGTAGCAACCGGCAACTCGCCGGTATCGGCGACCAGGAGTCGAAGTGGTCCGATCACATTGTTTCGCGCTCCGGCAGGAATCGGGCTCCACCCACGCGGATTGCCATCGATGCCGGCGACCAGACCCCTTACCAGGTTCAGTCGCACCTCGGGCTCGTCCAGCGCGACCACAGTCAAATCCTCAGTGATCCAGTCATACGACATCTCACTTCCACCTGCAGCAGGTGCAGCACGTCCAATCGTGTCCTGTTCAGCCGCAGCAGGAGAGGCCGGCGTTTCATCGAGACGCGCAAGAAAGTGGCGGTACAAGCTGATAAATCCAGTCAATGCCCGGTTCAGATACTCACTGCTTTCCAGATCCTCTGGTCGTTGTTCACCGTCGAGTCGTTCCAGCAGGGGCAGAAACAGGCGCTTTACGTCGAACCCGCCACCCGGTGTCAACGCCGCGGCCAGGGTCAAGCCCAGGAGCCACTCACCGTGTGGTGCCAGTTCGTTCACACATGCTTTCAATGCCTTGTGTGACAACGGTGACTGGCTGGCTGAATCATCTTCAGATACCTCAGCGGACATCCCTGACTTCTCGCAGGTGGATGATACGGGCACACCCGATGCGGACGGAGAATCAGTGTCTGCTGAGCCAGCCTTTCTTTGTTGCGATCTACGAGGTATCGGTTGCTGCTTCAACCAGTCTATTGCTGCTGAATCCTTCCAGATGGCGCGCATGTCCTGTCGATAGAACCACGCTTCATCTCGACCACCAATGCTGACTCTGTCGTATTGAACGTCCCGTGGTTTGCCGTAGCGTTCCTGCACAATCGCCTTGCGAATTTCGCGCAGGCGCGGACCTGCCGTACGCAAGGCGGTTGCCGCCTCTTCGCGGCGATCCAACAGAAACAATGCCAGTACACGGTTCAGGTTCACCGATCCCAGCATATCGTCGGGATACTCATCCAGCAAAGCCAACGCATCTGCCGGGCGTCGCTGGCGCAACAACTCTTTGGACACCAGCTCCCGGTAGCCATGGTTATCATTGGGGTTGATGCGCAGTAGAATTCTGGCGCGAGGCAACCAGCGCGCAACACTACCCACATGCCTGTCTTTAAGATGATTGACATGGCGAGCCATCATGCGTAGTGCTGAACGATTCTCGACAAATCCCCAGGGTATTTCATGAACGATATCGGGCAGCGCATCACGCCAGGTATCGGCTGTGACCCAGTCGCTGGCCGTCCGGCCTGTCAATATCTCAAGCAGCATCGTTTCCGCCCGTTGCAGCACAAGCTCCAGCACGACACTGATCTCCTGCCACCGATCTGTCCACGTGTCCAGCGACTCGCTGAGGTCATCCAGCACTTCAAAGCTGTGTACCAGGTTCGGCTCCCGCTCCAGCAGCCTCACCATCTGCTCGGGATCCAGCGGTTCGTCACCTGAGTCGAGCATGACCAGTGGCGGTTTGTGTCCACTCGCGTTCTCCGACCAGAAACGCTCGATTGCAACCAATGAGGACCTGGGAGCCAGCACTACCGGCGCATCAGGTTCGGTGGGTCGCGGTGCATAGCCATCCGTAGAAACAGGTTGAGCTTCGATCAAACGCGCGAGTGAGTCGATCAGCGGTGAGTCGGTGCGCACTTGCTCCAGTTCCTGATGATTTTCGCGTGATTCCACCATGGACTGGAGTGTCTTAGCATAGTCATCGTACTCAGTGCCCATGCGCCTTAAACGATGTGCCCAGAATTCCGCACGCCGTTTCGCATCTTCCAGGCGATTGTCTCTGAGCAACAGCGTCAGCTCCAGACCGGCAAAGTTCACATCCTCGGGGTATTTTCGCATGCCTTCGTGAAAGCGTTTCCAGGCATCCTCGATTCTGTCATCGTCTGCCAGCATGACGATGAAGCGCTGCAGGGCTACGCAGGCTATTCCCGGGTTCGGGTCCGCGCTGAGTCGCTTTGCAAGACGACGTCGGCGCTGCGGTTTGTAATCCGGAGGCCAGACGTCAAAGAGTGTGTCCAGAAGCAGTTCGGCGTGTTTTGGAGGCTTGGTCCGCTCAGCGAACATAGGCTCCAGCAGAATCAACGCGCGTTCAAATTCGCCTCTAATGGTCCAATGATGCGCCAGGTCGTCCAGAGCGGCCGGGTCCATCGTACGGGCATCGATCCGCTTCAATCCTGCCTTGCCCTCGCTGCCCAGAACATAGCGCAGCAGGTTCATCGAGGTAAACAGTTCGCTTGGGGGTTCAACCTGTGCACAGCACTGTTTGAACTTGCGCCCGGACCCACAGGGGCACCGACCATTCCTGTCCGGCCTGGGCAATGGGCGGGGTCGATAACGGTTTGACGGCTGCGGCATGGCATTCCATAGCGCCCGCCCCATACCGTAAAGCAACTTTCCAGATCCGCCATCCGCCTCAGACATGGCCTGGGCAAATTCTGGCGCCAGCAACGGCACATTCTGGCGGAACCACTCCAGGAATTCAGCCGGCGCTATACCACGACCTACCAGTCGTCCAGCTATCTGCAGGACTACTTCAAGTTCGTCCAGTGTAGCGAAATCTCGCTCGTTCATGATTATTCAGGAAATCAGATTCAGGTGATGGCCATCCAGACAGTATTCGGGTTGCTTGCGTTCTACTTGTCTATCCTTGCCCGCCAGGGGGTTGAATGTCGATTGCACGGGTACCGGTGTTTTTCAACTCAGTTTCCCCAGCAGTACCTCGGTTTTCATCGGAATGATGATTTTACCCTCTTGCGATCTGCTTTTGAATATACCCAGAAGCGCTTCGCGGAACCTGGGATACAAGACACTGCCAGGCCTCGGGGCATAGGAAAAACTACTGATACGATTGAAAAATTCCTCCCAGGTTTCGACGACAACGCCTGGGAACGCAAACGTTTCATAGCCAGTGCCTGTGAAATACTTATTCTCGACGTCCGCGATACGCCTGGTTTTTTGCGCCAAATCGACACCCACATTCTGTGTCGACAGCGCGTCGAGGGAGGACATCAGTTCGGTGTCGGTGCACGGTGTACGAACGATCGCCAACCAGTGTGGTGCCCGGCTGATCCGCTTGAATTCACGTTTGCTGGACTGAATGTCGAACCAGTGCAGTGCCCGGCCGACCAGTATGACGTCGACACACGCATCTGCAAGACCAGTGTCGTTGGAGAAACCGCTTATATCGATGAATGCAGGGAATGCATTCAACCGGGATACGGCCAGTCTACGCATTTCCTCACTGGGTTCAATACAGTAGATTGAACTGACTTTATCAACGAACAAGTGAGCCAGCATGCCAGTCCCACTGCCAATATCGGCACATACCGCCTGCTCTGGCCTGTGCAGTCTGCCAAGAATCCTGCTGACAATTTTTTCGTCGAACGGCCAGCGATATTGATCATACACCTGGGCACGAGCAGAAAACGACCCGACCGTGTTGGTAGTATCAGTCATCCGCTTTCACTCCACGAGAAGGCACCAGAGAGTCAAGACGAGCATCCGGGCAATTGGCAATTGATGACAGCAATTGATCAAAGGTGGCGATGTAAGCGGATCTGATTTTCTCGTCAAACAGAGTTTTTTCGAATCCCCAGGCGCAGGATATCCCCTCCTTCCGGTGATACACGTAGAGGGTAAGGTCGTAGTGTGATTGATGGTAAACCTGTTCCTGCTCAGCGAGTACATTAGTTAATCGAAGACTGCGTCCCTCCGAGACCACATAATCCAGCATCACATTGAACAATGGCGCCGCAGGGTAGGTTCCAGGAGTTCTACACGCATTGACCAGTTGTTGAAAAGGCACCTGCTGGTGCTCCAGCACCCACGCCATCTCATCAGCTATTTTTCCGGCAAACTGCGTACACGTCAATGTGCAATCAAAGTGACACCTGGCAACCAGAACATTGATAAAACACCCGACAACCTCTTTCAACTCAGCATGATTACGTTGTGAATGCGGAATTCCGACGGCAAACTCTTTAGCGCCTGTCATGCTGCTGATCGTTGCAGTCAATACTGTCAGGAGCGAACAGAATACAGAAGAATTACTCCATCTGGCAATCGCGATGAGGCTCTGGTAAGCATCCGAATCCAGTTCGCGGTAGATTCTCGGATCTTCAGAACCGGTGGAGTCGTGCCTCTGCGGCTGTGACGTGATGCCGAATGGCACGGTGGGGACGCCTTGCAGATGATCTCGCCATTCCTTGAGCTGATACTGTGAGTGTTTGACTGCCTCCCGTTGCCAGGCCGCATACTGACCGTACAAAGCCTCGGGCGTCGGCAACTCAGCCGTTGAACCGATAATCTCACGATTATAGTAATACTCGAGATCTCTCAATACGATTGTTGCGGAGTGATGGTCTGTGGCCAGGTGGTGGGTAACCAGAATAAAAGTATGTTCCTCCGGTGCATGAGCAACAACAGCGGCACGTACCATCAGATCACTTGCGATATCAAATGGACGGGACACGAATTCTCTGGTGATATCTTTATACTCGGTACACGATCTATCCACTGAACTGTACCGCTCAACTCGAAAACTAAACTGGTCAACGGCTACCACCTGCTGCACGTCCTTACCCACCACCACTCTCGATCGCAATACAGGGTGCCGTACTATGACACTTCTGAGTGCGGATTCCAGCGCATCGATACTTAACTTGCCCTGCAGACGAAACGACTTCGACATGTTGTATTCTGATGAATCGGGTGAAAACAATTGAGTAAAAATAAACCCTTGCTGCTGAAACGATGCCTCTGTGGTAAATTCCGATTTACTCAATAAAACCGGATCCTGCAGTTCAGAGCTCTCTATCAAGCTGGCCAGGTGGGCTACGGTAGGAGACGGATGGAAGTCTGCGAGCAATACTTGCTTGCCATATCGAATAGATATGGCAGACAGCATCTGCGTCAGGAGTAAGGAATGCCCCCCGAGTTCATAGAAATTATCGTGTATTCCTATCGAGTCAATTTCCAGGAATTCGCTCCACAACCCGGCCAGACTCAATTCAAGCGATGTTGTCGGGGCAGATATTTCCGTACTTGTTTCCGGCCTTTCCCGAGTGGGAGGCGGTAGCAGTGATTGGTCGATTTTACCCGACTGACCAACAGGCAGCGCAGAAAGGAACATTATTTGAGACGGAATCATGTATTCAGGCAGACTCTCCTGCAACCCTTGCCGTAGTTCAATGCTGGTAGGATCAGAATCATCTGGCACTACATAGGCCAGTAATCGCGTTTTACTGGCATCCAGGACGACAATCGATTCCAGCACTCCGGGAAGCTTATCAAGACAAGCCTCCACTTCCCACACTGACACCGTATAGCCTCTTATCTTGACCCTGGAATCCTTACGTCCTACCAGGATGAGCATGCCCTGATCGTTGAAGTATCCGAAGTCTCCGGTCATATGACTGGCAGGCGCAGGATTGTCGTAGTCACGGCGATCCAGTGCAGATGAAAAAGTCGCGGTATCCCAATACCTGCCGGTAAAATTATG
>JABDKN010000215.1 GCA_013002205.1 Granulosicoccus sp. | reverse complement strand
CCACGCCACCCCGCATGTACTACCGCCAGTTCAGTGCCCTGCGTATCACTGATCACCACCGGCAGGCAATCGGCGGTCAACACGGCCAGCACCTTGCCAGGTTCATTGGTCCATGCACCATCAGCACACACCTTGGTATCGTCCACTGCGACTGCAAGATCGGCAACATCGGCACTGTGGGTCTGATGCAGCCAGTGTGGTGGTCCGGGCAGGGCAAAACTGTCCTGCAGCCGCCGGCGATTCTCGATAACTGCGTGTTCATCATCACCCACGTGCAGTCCCAGGTTCAGCGCATCAAACGGTGCCTCACTGACGCCGCCGGTACGGGTGGTGCAGAATGCGCTCACCCGGCTGCTGACCTGCCAGTGCGGCGTCAGGCAGCTCAACACGGCAAATGAATCACCGGGCGCCGGATCAGGCTGGTCCGTGGGCATGTGCCGGTTATCCCGGGACGGATTATCCACGATCCTGCACACCGGCTGCCCGCTGAGCCTGTACCGTCAACGAGTGCAGTGAATCACACAGATGCTGCATGTCCTCCGGCAATGACGACTCGAAACTGACCGCCTCATGGCTGCCCGGGTGTATCAGCGACAGACGCGAGGCATGCAGAGCCTGTCGCCGGAAGTTCATGACAACGGGCACTTCTGCCAACTGCCGGGGCAATACCGCCAGCCTCCGACCGTATACGGGATCGCCGAGAAGCGCATAGCCGATGTGTGCCATGTGCACTCGGATCTGATGGGTCCGGCCGGTTTCCAGCCTGAGTGCCACTCGTGCACAACCCTGGTAACGTTCAACACACTCGAAGTGTGTCACGGCCGGTTTGCCACTGTCGGTCACGGCCATGCGCTTGCGATCACGCGGGTGACGGCCGATTGGCGCATCGATGGTGCCGTTGATCGGCACATCTCCTACCACGACCGCCGTGTAGTTGCGCCCCATTTCCCTGGCCTGCAGTTGCCGCACCAGATGCGTGTGCGCCTCGAGATTGCACGCCACCACACACAGGCCGGAGGTTTCCTTGTCCAGCCGATGGACGATACCGGCCCGGGGCACACCGGCCTGGGCCGGGCGATAGTGAAGAAGTCCATTGAGCAGGGTTCCGCGCCGGTTGCCCGGGGCGGGATGCATGACCAGCCCGGCCCGCTTGTTGATGACCAGAATGTGTTCATCCTCGTGAATGATGTCCAGGTCGACAGGCTCTGCGACAAGGTGCGAGAGGCCATCGCCATCAGCCTCGGTAAGCAGCTCGGACACGAGGTCAGGTGGGAGCTGGAGATTCAGCACCTCCCCGCCGAGCACCTTGTCCCTGCTGCGCCGCACCTGCCCGTCCATGGTCAGGTAACCCTCGACGATCCAGCTTTGCAGGCGGCTGCGCGAGTAGCTGTCGAACAACATGGCGGCCACGGCATCCAGTCGCTTGCCGGCCCATTCAGGTTCGATGCTGAAACTGACGCCCTGCCCGTCATCGTCACCTGGCGCGGTCTGTGTGTTACTGGAAATGATGATGGACGGTCTCCCTGGGAGTTGGCCGGATCAGCGCGTTGCGGATGATCGATTCCAGCGTCCGGCAGCTACGCTATACTTTATGGATGATACTCAAGTTCACACGCCTGGCAGCCTTCGCCATCCTCGGAATGTGCATTTCCGGTGCTTTTCTGGCCGGTTGTGCCTCGTCAAAGGATGCCAAACTCGAGGAAGGCACGGCAGAGGAGCTGTATCGCGCTGCCAAACGTTCGCTGAACCAGGGCGATTTCCTGAGCGCCATCAGCACCTTTGAGACACTGGGTGCGCGGTATCCATTCGGCAGTTACACCCAGCAGGCCCAACTGGACATCGCCTACGCCTACCTGAAGCAGGATGAATTCGACAATGCGATCAATTCGGCCGACCGCTTCATCAAGCTATACCCCCGCAGTGAGAATATCGACTACGCCTACTACATCAAGGGCGTGAGTCATTTTTCCCGGGGTGGCTCTGCCATGGAGCGAATATTCCCCAGGGATATGGCAAAGGTCAATCAGCAGTGGCTGCGTGCAGCCTTTGCCGAATTCGACACGCTGGTACGACGCTTCCCCGACAGCAAGTACGTTGCAGATTCTCTTGCCCGAATGGCCTTTCTCAGGGATGAAATGGCTCGCCACGAACTCACCACTGCCCGGTTCTATTACCAGCGAGGCGCGATGCTGGCAGTGATCAACCGCATGAGTTACCTGCTGGCGCATTTTGATGGCTCCCGGCATGTGCCCAATGCACTGGCATTGATGGCCAGCGCCTACGAATCACTCGGGCAGACCGATCTCCAGCAGGACACCTTGCGCGTATTGGCACTGACCGACCCCGGCCACCCGGCGTTGAAGAAAAAGCCAGGCAGACAGGGCTGAATACGATCCGGACCTGCCCGGTGGTCTGGATATTGCGTTTCTCCGGGGTGACCATGAGCAATTTTCACCTCTGACAATGACCGTCCGCCCGGTGGTGGAAAATTACCGACTCGCCGGTACTCCCGTGCATGTGCCCGACTGGCAGGTACAACGCCTGTTCAATCAGTACCGCCTGCTGCTGCTGCTGGCACTGGGTGTGGTGTTTTACCTGTCCGAGGACCAACTGACACTTGGCACGCGAAATGGCCTGCTGTTCGAACTGGCGCACCTGGCTTACGTGGTGACGACGCTGGGCTTCGTTCTGCTGACTCGCCTGCAGAGACCGTCCATTACGACACAGTTCTTTTTGCAGAACTACCTGGACATTCTGCTGGTCAGCATGCTGATGTATGCCAGTGGTGGTATTCAAAGTGGTCTCGGGCCCTTGCTGCTGATCAATCTCTCCCTGTTCAGCCAGGTATCCAGCGTACGCCATGCCCTGTTGTTTGCCGCCATCGCCACCATTGCGCTGATCGTCGAGGAGCTGTTGTCCAACATGATGCTCGGCAGGCAGGCAGCGAACTACGAAGCCACTGCCGTTCTGGGCTCACTGTTGTTTGCCATTGCATGGGTCATGACCGTACCGGTGCGACACGTCATGGACCGGCAACTGGTCAACTCCACGCGATCAAGAATCGTCCTGGATGTCGAGCAGATTGCCCACTTGAACGAGGAGATCATCCGCGAGCTCGATTCCGGGGTGATCGTGATCGACAAGGCCGGCAACGTCCAGTTGATCAATGATACGGCGCGCGGTCTGCTGGCAGTCGAGTTCATGTCGATGCCGGTTCACCTGCGAAACATGTGCCGGGAACTGATGGAAAGCATGAACGACTCGGCGCGCTCACCGACACATGAAACCCGCCCCTTTACCGTGGCGCAGACAGGTCAGGCGGTACTGCCGCAATACATTCCCCTGTCACGCGGTGGCATGCTGATCAAGCTTGATGACCACACGCACATACGCCAGCAGTTCCAGCAGTTGAAACTGGCCTCGCTTGGACGGATATCCGCCAGCATCGCCAACGAGATCAGGAATCCCCTGGGAGCCATCTCACATGCCGTGCAGCTGATCGAAGAATCACCGGAACTGACGGACAAGGATGCCGCATTGTTGCAGGTAGCGAAGCGCCATACACAGCGCATCAACCGTATCATCGAGGATGTGCTGCAACTGTCGAATCGGCAGCAGGTCAGCACTGCCCAGGTCCGCATCGATGAACTGATCATGCTGTTCGCTCAGCGTTTCCTGGCCGAGAATGAACTGTCCGAAGAACAACTGAAGGTGGTGAGTGAACCCTGCAGCGCCCTGGTCGATGCGGGGCATCTGGATCAGGTGCTGTGGAACCTGTGCACCAATGCACAGCTGCACAACGATACATCCCCCGTTGACATCGAGATCACGTGCTGGCAATCGGATCGTGGCTCGACCATCATCGATGTCGTGGACAATGGCCGGGGTATATCAGACATGGACCGGGAAAACCTCTTCGAACCCTTCTACTCCACACACCACGCCGGCACCGGTCTCGGCCTGTTCATCATTCGTGAACTGTGTGAACTGAACCAGGCAGGCATTGAGAGCCTGCCCTGTGACACCGGCGCGCATTTCCGTATCACCTTGTCGTTAGCACAGGACATGGCCGCCTGACCATGACCCATACTGCATTGATCATCGATGATGAAGCCGACATCCGCGAACTGATCGCGCTGTCCCTCGATCGAATCGGCCTGGACACCTATACTGCCGCCAATCTGGAGGAAGCCAGAAACCTGCTGGGCACCTACCGCTTCGACGTCTGCCTGACGGATATGCGACTGCCGGATGGCAACGGCGTGGACTTCGTCAAGCATCTGCAGGCGGAACACCCTGATCTGCCAGTGGCTGTCATCACGGCACATGGCAATATGGATGCGGCAGTGGATGCGATGAAGAATGGTGCCTTCGACTTCGTCTCCAAACCGGTGGACATCAGCCTGCTCAGAAGCCTGGTGACACAGGCGATAATCGTTCGCGAAGGTCACTCGACAGAAACGTTGCCAGGTACTGACGGCACGGCGGGCGCGGATAAGATTCCTGGCGGACGAAAGGCTTCCGGCGGACGCCTGGCATCACCGCTGCACTCGTCACAGGAGTCCACTCACCCGTTTCAGGACACTGAACCCGCCTCCGACTCACAAACACCTGGAGGCAGCGCCCGCAGCCTGTCACAGCTATCAGGCAGGCAATCGGCACCTGCCGACGACTCCACACTGATCGGGCAAGGTCGACTCATCGGGCACTCCGAACCGATGAAAGCGTTGCGCCGGATGATTGCCAAGGTTGCCAGAACGAATGCACCGGTGTGGATTTCCGGTGAATCGGGGACAGGCAAGGAACTTATCGCGCGTCTGATTCATGAGAATGGACCAAGGGCATCGGCACAGTTTGTTGCCATCAATTGCGGTGCCATACCATCGGAACTGATGGAGAGCGAAATGTTCGGCCACCGCAAAGGCAGCTTTACCGGCGCACACGCTGAACACGATGGGCTGTTTCAGCGAGCCAGGGGAGGGACACTCTTCCTCGATGAAGTCGCCGAGTTACCCCTGCAGATGCAGGTGAAACTGCTTCGCGCCATCCAGGAGAGAACCATCAGGCCAGTGGGCAGTGCCGAGGAGATAGGCACTGATGTGAGAATACTCAGCGCCAGTCACAAGGATCTTGCAGCGGAGGTGGAGCACGGGCGCTTTCGCCATGATCTGTACTACCGGCTCAACGTGATCTGCATCCAGGCCCCGAGCCTGCGGCAGCGCGCAGACGATGTCGCCTGCATCTCCCAGCACATACTCAATGCCATCTCACGTGCTGAAGGGCATGAACGGCTCAAGAGACTGACCAGTGAAGCCGAACAGCGACTCAGCGCCTATGCGTTTCCGGGGAACGTCCGGGAACTGGAGAACATTCTGGAACGGGCAGTCGCCCTGTCTGAAGGCGATACCATCGATGTCGATGACCTGAACATCCAGGAGAATCTCTCCGAGAGGATGGTGAACGATCAGTACGGCCTGATTGCCGAACCAGGTGTTGACCAGACAGAACGCCAGTTGATCAACGATGCGTTGAAACAGACTCGCTGGAATCGGAAACTGGCTGCTGAAAAGCTGGGAATGACCTATCGTCAGTTACGGTACCGAATCCATCAATACGGCATTGACAAGGACTGAGAGATTGCCGGGCTGTCAAACCGGTCAGACCTTGGTTACCCGGTACACGACGGCCGGGGGTACATTGGCCCAGATGACATCACTGGTTTCAACGCCCGGGTATCTGGCGCACAGCTCACGATAAAAATGCCTGGCGTTGGGTAACCTGGCACTGTGCACATAGGCAAACGTGACGAACGAGCCACCGGAGCGCAGTACAGAGTCCACCGCGTCCAGCATGTCGCGTTGCCGGGAAGGACTGATGTTCGCCCAGGGAATACAGCTGACGATGGAATCACAGGCGGTATGGCCGAATCGCTCGATGACTTCACGAACCTTCTGTGCATCCTCGTTCACCACTACCGCTCGCGGGCATCTGGAACGCGTTTCCTGGGCCAGCTGGCTATCGAGCTCCAGGCTGATCAACTGAGTGCCTTGAGCGCAACTCTCCAGAATGTGTCGGGTGACGACGCCGGTGCCTGATCCAAGTTCCACTACCAGAGCTGCCCTGTCAACGCGGCCCAGAGTCACCAGCGACCTTGACAAGGCCGCACCCGAAGCCATGACCGCACCAGTCTGTAACGGCCGTTGAAAAAAGGCCCGGAGCACCAGACTTCGGGGGACCACCTGCGTCGACAGCACGCCCTGCCCTGAACTGCGCATCCGAACAGGAATCATAGGTTTATCCAGGTCATTCTCGCGGGTGAACATGGAGACGTCGAATGGTTACCGTCATGCAGGTTAACGATGTTTGACACCACGAACAGTCGGCGCTGGAATTCTAGCCGAGTATCCAGCTATTTCCAGTCAATCCGCCTGGCTTTCACTGATGACCACGGGTTGTTCGGCAGAGCGCCACAACATTGACTCGTAGTGTGGCGGGTAGTACCGGGTGTGCACTGAGGGTGAAGCATAGTAGGCGATCTGGGCATTCCGCCAGGTCGCCAGTTTTTCCATCATCCACTCCGCGTCCCGCGCAGACAGGGGGTGATCGACAGCGTGGCTCTTGTCGTCCCCTATGTAGCTGAAACTGTATTTGTCGATGTTGAAGTCATGAATCAGCTGCCAGTTGCGGTAGATGGCGGAGTATTGATGGGAGGCGGGTGTCTGGGCCACTGCATAGACCACCCTGTCCGGGTCCCGGTGTTCCATGACGTCAACGCCCTGGGATGCCGGGTGTGGTCCGACCCCGATGGCGCTGAGCACCGTTGGCATGATGTCGATCTGCTCGATGGGTTCGGTAATCACCTCACGCTGGCCATGACCCGGCACCCTCATGACCACCGGCACCTTCAATACATCCGGGTACAGATCTCCGCCATTGCCTATCAATCCGGCGGAGAACCTGATGGATGTATCCGCTGTTATCACATAGATGGTGTTGTCATGTTGCCCGGTCTCTTTCAGGTGACTGACCACACGCGCAATGTTCTGATCCACATAGTGCAAGGTATCCCAGTAGGCCTTGAGAACATAATTCAGGGGGACATTCTCGGTATAGCCTTTACGGACGCGTTCGGCATTGCTGTCATCTTCGGTAAAGAACACCGGGTCGAAATCCTCCGGCAGTGCATTGAACGGTGTATGGCTCGCCTGAAAATTAAAGTACATGAAAAAGGGCGTGCCCGGTTCATGGCCGCCCAGCCAATCCAGTGCAATGTCGGTGGTTATCCCATCCAGGCGCTCGATCTCATCGCCGGAACCCTGGTACATGAAATCGTTGTAGCCAATCTGCTTCTGACCATTCTCGAACTCGGTTATCTGGACACCACCATAGGTTTTGGCAGGCGATTTCCGTACGGATCCCACGTGGGAGAACAGGTCGACACTGGGGGAGGCGAGATAGTTCTCCATCTGTCCCCATTTCTCGTTCTGTGAGGAGAAGAGCCCCACCTTGTATCCCAGTGGCTCCAACATGTCATAGGGCAGTGATTTCGGATACGATCCATCCTTCGGGTAGAAGTGAATGTTCATTGATCGCAACGGGTACTGCCCGGAGAGCGCAGAAACGTCCGCATAATTGGAATGGCTTGCCTGCGAAAAGGCATTGGCAAAGACCAGTGATTCCCGAGCCAGTTCGTTGACCGTCGGCATGATCTGCGGATTGCCGCCGTAAGCCTCCAGGATACCCGGGTGTAGCGACTCCACAAGAATGTAGACGACGTTGTATTTCGTCACGCCATCATCAGCAATCTTCAGCGCCTGCTCTTGCCTGACCAGCCTGTCCGTCTGAATACTGAGTTTTACATCCTTTGAGAACAGAACGCTGGAAACACTCTGCGCAATTTCTGTAAAGGGACCTGATCGCGACGTGAGCATCAGGAACTCAGAATCCTTGACCCGCTGCAACACCTTTTCCGAGCGTAAGTCCCCCATCACAGGTACTGCTTCTGCATGATTCCAGACAGCTGAGCTCAGCACCGAGGCCGCCACCGTGAGCAAACTGACCGGTGCCAATGCGGCACTGAACAATCTGCCGGCGCGGCCTCGAGAAAAAATGATGAAAGCCTGAACCAGCAACAGCAGTGCAGCGGCAAGCAGAACCGGACGGTTGACCGCCGAGGGCATTTTGCTGGTAAAGCTCAGCAACTGCGCACCGTCCTGTACCAGCATCTGCATGGCGTACACACCCATGAAGCGATTGAAATTGTCAAAGTGTATCCAGCTTGCCACCATAATCAGTTCGACGATGGCGACGGACACCAACAGGCATGACAATGCGATCCATTGACGCCCTACCCTGAATAACAGATACGCGACACTGAACAACAACCCAAGGCACAGCAGCATCACCATGTTTTCATAGCCGAATACACCCAGTTTGGTATGCAGGGGCATGGGCTGCTGCCAGAAGTCACTGAGCACCACCTGCAGCAGCGCATTGAACAGGCAGAGTACAACCAGCAGCGAGAGCAGTTTCCTGATGAAGTAACGCATTTCCTGTACAGATGCAGCAGCCATAAACGATGCCAATAACATTGCCGGTTCGACGTGTCAGGCGCAGCAAATTGGGTGCCAGTGTACTGCTTGCCCTGGCAGGCTCTCTGGCAGGCTCTCTGGTAGTCTCTGCCGGTAATCCACAGGCGGCAGTGTCGGCACCGATAACATCGGTGATTCGACATCTTTGCCATTAATGACACCGGCTTGTCATTAAGTGACAAACATTGTCATTCACGCCTTCGATACCCGTCACGAAACACAGGGTGTTATTCAGCTCACAATGATCTTCATCTCGTTGATATGTCTGGAGATAAATCCCGGGATGCGAGGTTTTTACCGGTTGGCACGAGCCCTGCACTTAACCATTTGTCCACAAGGACGATACATCGTTCGTAGGTTTGGCTTGACACCAATCTGCAATACACT
>JABDKN010000199.1 GCA_013002205.1 Granulosicoccus sp. | reverse complement strand
TTCGCTGTCCACGCCCAGCAGGCGTGAACGAGCGCTCTGTACCTGCGCGGTCGCCGCGGCCACCGATGCTTCTGCACTGGCCAGTCGCGCTCTGGCTGCGTCGGCATTTTGCGCATACTGGTCACGGGTCTCGATACTGATCAATCCCTTGTCGTAGAGCTCAGTACGCCGCGTTGCCTCGCTGCGAGCGCGTGCCAGCGTGCTGCGAGCTTCCTGAAGCAAGGCTTCAGTTTCTCGCTGACGTGCCTGGGCGGCGGCCAGTTCGGCGCGCGCCGTGGCGACGGTTCTCTGGTCTTCCGGTGGAGGTGCAATTCGCGCAAGCGTCTCACCCTGTTCCACACGCTGACCGACGTGTACGTCAGTACGCAGCAGCTGGCCACTGACAGGCGCCGCTACCGAGTAGCGCTGGGATGCGCGCGTGCGTCCGCGTTCCTCGACGGCTATGGACAGACTACCGCGGGAGAGGACAGCCGTTTCAACAGACACGGGAGCCGGGCGCAGCCATGCAACACCCAGGGCGAGCACTGCGATAACCACCAGGGCAGAAATCAGCCATTTTCGCAAACGCTTGTTCATCGACACGCACATGCCTCCGCAGTGTTCGGCCAGCGGCCTGGCGATAGATTATTCACGGGTCTTCAATACCTCGACAAGGTCCAGTCGGTTGAGTCTGTGCCGAATCAGAAAGCCACTGAATACGGCAGCCCCGCAGGTTGCGACTGCGGACCAGATAAAACTGGCTGGGCCCACCACGAAGGGCAGTCGATAGGCGTCGCTTCCGATGGAACTGGCGACACCAAACGCCAGCCAGTAACCGATGAACCAGCCAACGGGAATGGCAATGACAGTGATGACGGCCTGTTCGCCAAGCAGCAGGATGACTGCCTCCCTGCGACGGAAACCCATCACCCGCAAACTGGCCATTTCCCGGCCCCGTTCAGACAGCGAGATGCGAGCGCCGTTATAAATGACGCCGATGGCGATCACACTGGCAAAGGCAATCAAAAACGCTATGCCAATGTAGAGGCTGTCATCCATCTGCTTCTGGAAGGAATCGTACATGGACTTGGGTGAGGTGACACTGGCAATCGCGGGCAGGCCTTTCAAGTATCGATTAACCCGATTCAGTGCCTGATCTTCAACTGCCAGAAAAGCACCGGATACCATTTCCGGCCCCTGAACCAGTGCATGCAGGCGATTCAACGACATTGAACCGCTGGTCCCCATGAAATCGGTTACTACGCCACTGACGAGCACGCTGCGTTGCACCCGTCTGCCTTCGAGCACCTCGACGCTGAGGTAATCACCTGGCGCGACTCGCAACTTTTTCGCCAGCGTGGCACTGAGCACCAGGCCAGCGTCCGGAACAGGCTGCACCTGGCCGGACCCAGCCACCAGTCGACGAAGCCGAGCATCCGGAGCCAGACCTTGCAGACTCACTTTCTCGCGCAGATGTTCATTACGCAACCTTGCAGGAACGCTGCGGTAGGGCTCGACGCGTGTCACGCCGTCGATATTTTCAAGATCGCGCAGGACTTCGGCATCCAGGAACTCATCAAACACCAGCATCAGGTCTTCACGCTGTATGACATTGAACTGTAAATCCATCATGAAACGGATGCTGTCCAACATGGAAAGTCCCATCACCAGAATAGCGGTGGACAGGGCCACCCCCACCGAGGAAAACACACTTTGCATGGGCTTGCGCTGTACATTGCGCAGGATCATTCGCACACTGGACGGGGCAAATTCTGCCAGTCCGCTACGCTCAAGCCAGCCAGCGCGAAAGAGCGCCGGTGGCTCTGCGCGCATGGCCTCGGCCGGCGGCAGCCTGGCTGCACGTCTGACAGCGGCCAGTGCCCCGAGGGCCGCTGCCATGACACTGATCGACAGCGCACCGATCAGTAAGGTCAAGCTCGGCTGATACTGCAGATGTGGAAAATTGAAATACTGTCCATACAGACGGACATAGCCCTGGCCCAGCCATATTCCGAAGGCTGCACCAGGAATAGCACCCAGCACCACCGCCGCCATGGCAAACAGCAGGTAGTGAGTACCCACTTCACGATCATGATACCCAAATGCCTTTAGTACACCGATTTCACCGCGTTGGGTGGCGATCAACCGACCAAGTACCAGATTCAGTAAAAAAGCGGCGACGCCCAGGAACACGATCGGGAAGGCGGTTCCCATGATGCGGTTCTGGTCCAGTTCCGCTTGCATGATCTGGTGAGACATCTGATCACTGCGAACATAGGCACCGAGGCCACCATATGGATCCAGCAGTCGATCTATTGCCGCCAGAACCGCAGCCTCGGAGGCTTGCGGTTCCAGAGTGAACATAGCCTCGTTGAATGCGCCATCCATATCATACACAGGGCCCAGTGAATCCCTGCCCATCCAGATGACCCCGTAGCGTTTGTCATCGGGATACAGCGACCCGGGAGGTACCGAGTAAGCGTGCTCAGGCGAGATGGCGATACCCACGATGTCCAGTTCCGTCAACTGTCCGTTGATCACCGCGGTCAGCGCATCTCCCGGTCGCAGTGCACGTGCAGTAGCAAACTTCTCGCTGATAAGAACCTCGCTGCTCTCATCGGGATCCAGATATCGACCGGCCTTCAGCACGATGTCATTGATGCGCGGGCGGGCACGCGAGGGCAGTGAAACGAACAGTCCCTGAGCCGGCATTTCCAGATCGGGGAGATCGAGCGTCGTCAGGAATGAGACACGTGTATCGACACCACTGACCCCGGGGATATTGGCCAGCCTCTCGCGTAGCGACTCGGGTGCACGGCGCAGTGGCGCCCAGATATCGGCAAAGCCCGTGTCCTGGTAATAGATCTGCTGGGTACGAACCAGCGAATCATAACTGCCACGCATGGTCATCACACTCATGATGCCGACGGCCACCACCAGCGCAATCGAGAACACCTGTCCCTTGAGATGCCACAGTTCGCGAACCAGCTTTCTGCTCAGACTGGTCATGTTCACCAATCCAGTGACTCCACGCTGGCTCGTGTCTCGTTGCTGATTCGATCGACGATTTCGCCGCTGCTCATATGCAGCACGGTATCCCCCAACGCGCCAATGGTGGCATTATGTGTGATGATCGCCGTCGTCGTGCCGGTCTCACGATTGACCTGTTCCAGTACCGCCAGCACACGTTTCCCCGTTTCGCTGTCCAGGGCGCCGGTTGGCTCATCACACAGCAGAATATCCGGTCGTTTGGCAATCGCCCGGGCAATGGCAACACGCTGTTGTTCACCGCCGGAGAGCTGCGCTGGAAAGTGGTCCAACCGCTCTGACAGCCCGACCAGTTCGAGCGCCAGCGAGGCTGGCATCGGATCGCTGGCAATATCGGTGACCAGAGCCACGTTTTCCCGTGCTGTCAGACTGGGTATCAAATTGTAGAACTGGAAAACGAAACCCACGTGGCGGCGACGGTACTCGGTCAAGCCATCGGTATCAAGGGTTTCCAGTTGCAGGTCCAGATAGGACAAGGTGCCACTGCTGGGCACATCCAACCCACCGATGATGTTCAGCAAGGTCGACTTGCCGCTCCCAGAGGCGCCCAGCAGAATCAGCAGCTCACCAGTATGCAGGTCGATATCGACCTGTTTGAGAGCCTGCACCCTGACTTCGCCCATGTCATAGATTTTTGTCAACTGGCGTCCGCGGAGCACCACTTCTTCTGCCTGAGTGCGATCTTTCATGACCTCGATGTCTGGTTTATGAAGCACGCTTGCTCCAACAGCGTGTACAGGCTCGCAGAAAAGTCGCCTGGTGCCGGCTCTTGCATCTGCTCGGTAATCCAGGGCATACCGTAGCCTGACGACGCTATGCGTCCGGTGCCACCCGACGACGACCGCTAATCCACACAATGCACAGCACGGCCACGACGATCATCATGCCCATGCCTTCGCGAGCAGTCTCGGTGTCGTACCAGACCTCGGATGCCCACCAATGAGGCGTCGACGGCCAGAAGAGAACCATCCCGGCGACAGCGGCTGCCAGGCTTGCCAGGAGAAGTGCCCGGGGTACTGGCTGACGTAGCCAGCTTCGCCGAAACGCGGCTATGGCGCACCAGATCGCCGGTACCGAGTAGATCAGCATCCAGCTCAGCCCATCAGGGTCGTTGTACTGCACGGCGATAAACACCAGCATGAGCGTACACAGCAGTAAATTCAGGTATCGCATTGATAAATATGGCCTTATTCAATAATTCGCCGCCGCCATAGCGCTGCCGTGTCTCATTCTTGCATCGAATTCCCGAAACGCCATGACACCACTTGGCGTGGACACGCGAGATGCGCTGGCTATGCTACTACGTTGAAAGATAGTCGATCTCGAATCGCAAAGCGAGAATGCATCATTCAAGCAACAGAACACGGATTATCCGCACGACATGTCCCTAAGCCAGCAACAACGGGTGGAATACAGAACGACCAGCACAAGCTGGCAGGAGTTCGATGTCTCCTATCGATTTCCGGTCAGTTTCACGCACGGTCTGTTTGAACCTGACAACCAACTCCTGCTCGACACGGTCAACCAGATAGAAACGGACAAGCGACACCGACTGGTGGTCTTCATCGATGAAGGCGTTCTACTGGCGCAACCCCTGATACTGCAGAAGATCACGCAATACGCGATGACACATGCAGAGTACCTGGACCTGGTTACCGAACCTGTGAGAATGGAAGCCGGTGAGAAACTCAAATCGGACCTGCACTATGTAGAAAAGATGCAGAAAGTGATTTTCGATCATCACATCGACCGTCATTCCTTCGTGATCGGCGTGGGCGGAGGCGCTTTGCTGGATGCCGTAGGCCTGGTGGCTGCCACATCACACCGGGGTATACGTCATATACGAGTACCAACAACCGTACTGTCCCAGAACGATTCCGGTGTAGGCGTGAAGAACGGTGTCAATCTGTTCGGCCAGAAAAACTATATCGGCACCTTCACACCTCCTTTCGCCGTTCTCAATGATTTTGATTTCATCAGGAGCCTGCCGCAACGGGACAAGATATCCGGCATGGCGGAAGCGGTGAAGGTTGCGCTGATTCGTGACGCTGTGTTCTATAGATGGCTTGAGCAGAATGCGAACGCCTTGTCCGTATTTGACGACAGTTCGATGCAATACATGATCAGGCGCTGTGCCGAGTTGCATATGCACCAGATTGCACACGGCGGCGACCCGTTCGAATTCGGCAGCGCCCGCCCGCTGGACTTCGGGCACTGGTCTGCCCATCGACTGGAGACCCTGACACGCTATCACCTGCGACATGGTGAAGCGGTGGCTATCGGCATCGCACTGGATGCACATTATTCTGTTCTCGCCGGGCTCCTTGAAGCAGGCTGCGAAGAACGAATCTGTTTTCTTCTGGAGCAAATCGGATTCAAACTGTGGCACCCGAGCCTGCTGACGGAGAATGCAGCCGGCACCCTGGATGTCATACAGGGACTGAGCGATTTCCGTGAACACCTGGGCGGTGATCTGACGGTTACCCTGCTCAGCTCTTTGGGACAAGGTGTAGAGGTCCATGACATGAATACAGCGTGGGTAGCAGAATCCATCAACTGCTTGCAGCAACGCTATAAATCGCAATAAGCAATGCACAACAACGGTACTCGAACCATGATCGCCAGCCAAGCTGCCACCATGATTGACAATTGGTTGACCAAACGCCTCGATGCCGCACAAGCGGACTGGTTGCACCATCGAATCTCATTGCTCGATGGCGAGCAGGCCGAGCGTGATCTGCACATCTCGTTTGGTTTGATTCCCCGAAAGCTCGGACGCGATGAACTGTCTCCGGACGCCAACGAGATCAAAGAGGCCGGTCAGTGCGTGGCAGGCTGGCAACCGGTTCACTGGACAATTGATACCGCGGCGCGTGTTCTGCTGCTCTGCAAGCTAGCCGCACACGGTGACAGGCAGTTCGGCCGACTGTTCAAGGAATTGTGTCAGACAGCGGATCTTCGTGAATCCATTGCACTGTATCAGGGACTTTCATTTTACCCCTCAAGCGATGATCTTGACTGGCAGGTCGGCGAAGGTCTGCGAACCAGTGTACGGGCGGTTTTTGAAGCCATAGCGCACAATAATCCTTATCCTTGGCAACATTTCGATGAGCTGCGCTGGAATCACCTCGTACTCAAGGCGCTATTCATCGAAAGCTCACTGCATCCAATTCAGGGTCTGGACAAGCGCGCCAATGCTGAACTGGCCAGAATCCTGTGCGACTATGCCCATGAGCGATGGGCAGCTGGTCGTCGCGTAACGCCAGAGCTATGGCGCTGCGTCGGCCCTTTCGCCAGCAAGGAGTTACTCGAAGACCTGCGACGCCCCTTTAAGTCCGGCGATGAGCTGGAACGCCAGGCCGCCGCATTGGCCTTGTCATCCAGCCCCGATGCAGCAGCGTCGGCACTGCTGGCCTGCGAACCGGATCTGTTAGCGCAACTGGCCAATGGCCAACTGTCGTGGGCGAGCATAGCTGAGTCCCTGGAAAATGGCGGCGAGGTCAGTAGACACGGCTGAGCGCTGCTTTGTCCAAAGCCTGCAATTATGTCCAGTGACTTTGCCTGCCTGGGTATTGGCTGATACTATCCAGTACAGTTTGTAATTTACCATTCCCGTGATCTACATGAATTGCTACCGGAAGTCGCTATGAGCCAGATCACCGAGCGCAACGTCATCGATCAGGATCTGCAGGAACTGATCACGGCATTCGATCGCGACGCTGCAGGTGATCGTATCGGCGTGCGCTACCCTGTCAAGAAACTTGACGCACACCAGCGCGATATTCCGCATCTGGCCATATCCATTTTTTTGTTCTCAGGAGACAGATTACTCATACAGAAACGCGCGCCAACCAAATATCACTCAGGCGACCTCTGGGCCAACACGGTCTGCAGCCACCCTCGATGGCAGGAAAGCGAATCCGCCTGCGCCAGCCGCCGATTATTCGAAGAACTCGGATTAACCATTCCGGTGCAGCAATTCGGGGAAATCGAGTACCAGGCACAGGTCGGGGCGTTGTTCGAGAATGAACATGTTTATTGCTTTCACGGGCAGTTCGACGAACGACAGGACATCGGGAAGTTTAACCGCAGGGAGGTTTCCGAAGTCCGCTGGCTGACATTATCCGAGATAGACAAGCTTATCGAGCGACACCCCGAACAATTCACGGAGTGGTTCAAGATCTACATGTGTCGGTACAGGGATATGATAGATGAGCTCAACCTGGCTGACCGGGCTGGATGCAGTTCGCCTGTTACAGCCTAACCGAACACGTGTTGCAGAACCAGCTCCTTGAAGTCGGTTGAGGCCACCTCGCCCACTGGAAGCAATTCCGCATTCGAACTGATCAGTACCGGACCGTGTTCCGGGCTGTCTGTCGGTCTTCCGTGGGAGCCTCTCACCAACCGGGTATCCTTAAGCGAAATCACATCCAGCAGCGTCCGAAATCCCAGCTTCTTTCGAGCAAGGCGAGACATGACGGCCAACGTGGGCAGTTTGATTGACGGATCGACAAACAATTCAACCGGGTCATAGCCAGGTTTGCGGTGAATATCAACGGTACGTGCGTAATCGGGCGCACGGGTATCGTCCAGCCAATAGTAGTAGCTGAACCACCGATCCGACTGTGCAACGGCGACCAGTTCCCCAGAGCGCGGATGATCCAGGCCCCATGCTTTTTTACCCTCATCATCCAGTACAAGCTCGACCCCGTCGAGTTGTTCGACGAGCTGACGGGTCATTGCCAGCTTATCGGGATCATTGACATAGATATGCGCAATCTGATGGTCCGCGACGGCGAAGGCATCCGAGGCTCCGGCGTCAAATTGCTCGCGCCCCTGTTCCATCCTGATTCGCAACAGGCCAGCGTCCCTCAATGCTCGATTGACGTGAATGGCATCGGTAACAGCGGTGATACCGTACTCCGAGACAACCAGGATCTGCTGGCCCTGGCGATCTGCCGTGTCGATCAACTCGCCGCACAAGGCATCCACCTCCCGCAAATCCTTTTGTATGTCGGAGTGTGCCAGGTCGGGGCCCAGACGCTGCAGGTTGTAGTCCAGATGCGGCAGGTAAGTCAGGGTCAGCGTCGGCTTGCGAGTCTCCATGACATGGCGTGTGGCATCGCTTATCCATCGACTGGAGGTTATATCCGCACCGGGCCCCCAGAATTTGAACAGAGGAAACTGGCCGAGCTTCGCATCCAGTTCGTCATGCAAATCCGGCGGATAGGCGTAGTGGTCAGGTATTTTCCTGCCGTCAGCCGGATACATGGGTCTTGGCGTTGCACTCCAGTCGGCAGTTGAATACATGTTGTACCACCAGAACATTTTAGCGCAGGTGAATGCCGGATCGCGTTTCCTGCCTGCCTCCCATATTTTCTCGCCGGTCACCAGCCTGTTGGACTGGCGCCATAGCCAGACCTCCGCCAGGTCACGAAAATACCAGCCGTTTGCAACGATGCCATGCTCTGAGGGCAATGCGCCGGTCAACAGCGTTGTCTGCGCTGAGCACGTCACTGCGGGGGTGATGGCTTTCAGCGAACGCAGGCCGCCGCGACTGGCCAGTCTGGACAGTTGCGGCGTGTGTTCACCTACCATGGCCGGGCTCAACCCGACGACCAGTATCACAAGAGTTTGTTTCATCGCAGGATAATAGTGAATGGCACAGTTCAATAGCAACACGAATTGTGCTCTATGCTCTAGTAGGGATTGCAACAATACAAAAGACACCGCTCCAACCGTGAAACTGCCACACACCTCCGGTGCAATCGACCATCCGTGTACTGACGCCAATAGTCACTCCTGCGAGTGCGGGTCACCGACACGCGTCATTTTCGCCAGCTACCGGCCAGAAGCATCGCCAGGCCCTGCAATCAACCGCAAACTGCCGTGCGTTGCAGGTACCTTGTTTTGAGTTGGTCGTTCAATACTGCGTTGAGTCTGGGCCGGGTTTCCAACCTGCCGACAGTCTGGACCAACACCGTTGCGGGTGCGGTACTCGCTGGTGTCAATCCGGCAGACTGGCGACTGTTGCCTTTGTTACTGGCGATGACGCTGGCCTATACGGGGGGCATGTTCCTGAATGATGCATTTGATGCAGCCATAGACGCTGCCGAGCGCCCTGAACGGCCAATCCCGTCGGGCACTGTCAGTGTAGCCAGTGTTTTCGCGGGCGGCTATATGCAGCTGATACTGGCTATTGTGCTGGTTGCGCTGATCACTCTGGACGATGGCGGTGGTGGACTGACAGGGCTGTTCTGCGGCATCTCTCTGGCCGGTGCGATCGTTCTCTATAACGCGTGGCACAAGAATAATCCATTGAGCCCGTTGCTCATGGGACTGTGCCGTATGCTGGTCTATATAACCGCTGCATTTTCGCTGACGGGATCACCTTCCGCCATGGTGTTCACAGGTGCTCTTGTATTGCTGGCCTACCTGATTGGTCTGACCTACACCGCCAAACAGGAGAACCTGGGGAGAATTACCAATCTTTGGCCACTGCTGTTGCTGGCGGCGCCAATCGTGTACGGAATCGCGTGTCAACGTACGGCATTCACCACACCGAACGTTGATGAGGACAGTCTACTATGGCCGCTCATCGTATTCACCCTCTGGCTGGGGTTTTCGCTGCGGTATCTCTACCGCCGACAACCGGGGGATATCCCCAGAGCGGTTGGCAGCATGATCGCTGGCATATCACTGATAGATGCCATGTTCCTGGCCAGCGCCGGTTATCCAATTCTCGCCCTGTGTGCAGTTGCCTGCTGCCTCCTGGCCGTACTGCTACAGCGATGGGTTGCCGGCACGTAAACTCCACATCCGGCTCGCCGTTTTCGGATCGAATTTGCCGAACACTGGCACAACAACCATTCCATTTAACGCGGAACATCTGCCTTCATGCTTTCACTTGACAGTATCTTCAACGCGTTCATCACCCTGTTCGTTACGATAGATCCAATCGGCAACGCACCCATCTTCCTCGGCCTGACGGCAGGCATGTCAGCGGCTGTCCGACGCTCGATCGCCCTGCGCGGCACTGGTATCGCATTCTGCATACTGACCCTGTTCGCACTCACAGGAACCGCTGTACTCGATGCCATCGGCATTACCATCGATGCATTCAGGATCGCTGGTGGGCTATTACTGTTCGTCACGGCCTTCGACATGATCTATGGTCGCCGACAGGAACGACGTGAAGAGGCTTCCAACGAAGCCGCCGCCGATCATCTGTCAGACCTGGCGGTGTTTCCACTGGCGTTGCCGTTGCTGGCCGGTCCCGGCACCATATCGGCCACTATTCTGCTGTCCTCGCAACTCTCCTCAGGCGACTCTGTCAGCGGCTGGGTGGGGATTGGCACACTGGTGGGTATTCTGGCCGTGATGATGATACTGACAGCCGGCATACTCATTGCGGCACATGCACTGGACAAAGTCATGGGCACTACGGGTAAACTGGTCATCACCCGACTTCTGGGCGTCCTGCTGGCAGCCCTGGCGGTCCAGTATGTGGCCGATGGCGTACTGGCATTCATCGCACACTAGGAGGCGGCTCGGGTCAATCAGCATGCTGCAGAAGATAACTGGCTTTCACAAGGATGAACTGGATGACTGGGTTGCGGAGCTAGATTGCCGCCATACGCAACACGTTCGCCACCGGCCACCGTGGATCAACAGAGCCTGGGTTGAATCCCTGCAGGGTCGCCTGTCACGGTTGGGTGAGCCCCTGGATTGCCTCAAATGTGACCGCAATGAGCCGCCGGATCTGCGATGAATACAGCCACAGGCCGGGCAATCCGGCCCTGTGTACGCAATATCAACATGATTGTGGCTCACTCATTTCTATCCCGATAGACTTCGGCAAGCTCGTGGCTGACTTCGGCCGCCAGCCGATTCAACCGGAACGGCACGAAACTCAATAATTCCAGCTCAGGTATTCACGAAAATTCCAGCTCAGGTATTCACCAATCCGGGTGACCATTCATATAATTGCATTTGCAACAGATTGACAGTTGCGAGTGCAATCGTTAGCGTCTACACCACGCGTCTGCACTGTATCCATGGAATTCTGCCGCAGGGAGTCTCGCATGACCAAGTCAACTGAATCCGTGGAAGCACACGAGGCTGTTCACGCCTCTGACAAACCATTGCAATACCTGTCCGGTTTCGGCAATGACTTCCAGACTGAAGCACTGCCCGGTGCTCTGCCACAGGGCATGAACAGTCCGCAGAAATGCAACTATGGATTATACGGTGAACAACTCAGTGGTACTGCATTCACCGCACCAGGACATCAGAACGAACGGACCTGGTGCTACCGAATCCGCCCATCAGTCAAACATTCGGCCCGTTACGAGAAAATAGACGTTCCATACTGGCGTACGGCACCGGCGAGCGATACGGACATAGTGAGTCTGGGACAGTATCGCTGGGACCCCATCCCGCATACCAGCGAAAAGCTGACATGGCTGACTGGTATGCGCACCATGACCACGGCTGGAGATGTCAATACGCAGGTGGGCATGGCCAGCCATGTCTACCTGGTGACGGACTCCATGGTAGACCACTACTTTTACTCGGCCGACAGTGAATTGCTGATAGTGCCGCAGGAAGGCGAATTGCGAGTGTGCACTGAACTGGGCATAATGGAACTGGCGCCCCGTCATATCGCCATCATACCCCGTGGCCTGGTCTACCGGGTCGAGTTGCTGAAGGGGCCCGCCCGAGGATTCGTCTGCGAAAACTATGGCCAGAAATTCGAACTGCCGGGACGTGGACCCATTGGTGCCAATTGCATGGCCAACCGCCGCGACTTCAAGACACCAGTGGCGGCGTTCGAGGATTGCGAAACTGCCTCGAGTGTCACCGTCAAATGGTGCGGCCAGTTTCACCGTACGCAGATAGGACACAGTCCTCTGGATGTCGTGGCCTGGCACGGCAACTACGCACCGGTAATGTACGATCTGGGGACCTACTGTCCAATCGGTTCAATCCTGTTCGATCACCCCGACCCCTCCATCTTTACCGTGCTGAGCGCACCCTCAGGTGTACCAGGCACTGCCAATATCGATTTCGTACTGTTTCGTGAGCGCTGGTTGACCATGGAGAACACCTTCCGTCCACCGTGGTATCACAAGAACCTCATGTCTGAACTGATGGGCAACATCTACGGCGCATACGATGCCAAGCCCAAAGGTTTCGTACCCGGAGGATTGAGTCTGCACAACATGATGCTACCGCACGGTCCGGATCAACAGGCCTTCGAGCGGGCATCCAACGCCGAACTCAAACCGGAGAAACTGGAAAGCACCATGTCATTCATGTTCGAAACCCGATTTCCACAACACTTGACACCATTCGCCGCCAGAGAGGCACCACTTCAGGATGACTACATAGACTGCTGGAACAGTATCGAGAAGAAATTCGATGGCACCCCGGGTGTCAAATGAATCCTGGCAACGGACCAGGTTCGCCTTCACTGGGGAAACGCAATGACCTTACGTAAAAGCTGGCTGTCCAGTGCCAATGTAGACGGGACGGATTTCCCCCTGAATAACCTGCCCTATGGCGTGTTCTCACCACCGGGCAAAGCACCCCGTTGTGGAGTGGCTATCGGCGACCAGGTATTGGATGTTGCAACATTGGAGGAGCAGGGAATCCTGGTGACCGGTGACACACCGATCTGCCGGCGACCATCCTGGAACACGCTGATGAATCGCGGGCCAGTGACCTGGTTGCGATTTCGTGATCAATTGACGACACTGATGTCCGAGGGCGCCGCTGCACGCAGCGATGTCGAAGCGCACCTCTATCCACTGTCCTCGGTCTTGCTGCAACTGCCGTTCACAGTCAGTGAATACACTGACTTCTATGCCGGTCGTCACCATGCCACCAATGTCGGCACCATGTTTCGCGGAGCCGAGAATGCGCTGCCACCCAACTGGTTGCACATGCCCATAGGCTACAATGGCCGTGCGTCCTCAGTCGTGGTTTCAGGCACACCTATACGTCGGCCCTGGGGACAAGTGAAAGGCGCAGACCAACCGCAACCCGCCTTCATGCCGTCGCGGCGCTTCGATCTGGAGCTGGAATTGGGTGCCATCGTGGGTACGCCTTCTCAGGGTCCGGTAAGCGTCGATGAGGCGGACGCGATGATTTTCGGGTATGTACTACTCAACGACTGGTCAGCCAGGGACATCCAGGCCTGGGAATACCAGCCTCTTGGCCCGTTCCAGGCCAAAGCGACAGCCACCACCATCAGTCCCTGGATCGTCACGGCCGCAGCGCTGGAGGAATTTCGCGTACACACGCCTGAACGCCAGGTACCGCTACTGCCGTACCTGGCAGACACAGGACCCATGCTCTACGACCTGAACCTGAGCGTCACACTGGCTCCCAGTGGCAAGGCAGCGACGACAATCACCGCAACGAACTACCGTGAGATGTACTACTCAGCCGCCCAGCAACTGGCACACCACAGCAGCTCCGGTTGTCCGATGCGCACTGGCGACCTTCTCGGTTCGGGTACCATATCCGGTGCTGACAAACACTCCCGCGGATCGCTACTGGAACTAAGCTGGGGCGGCAAGGAACCCCTGACACTCGATAGTGGCGAAACCCGCAGCTTCCTTGAAGATGGGGATACTTTGACGTTGCACGGCTACGCTCAAGGTCCGGGATACAGAATCGGCTTTGGCGAATGCAGCGGCACCGTCGTACCGGCGCTTGCCAATCCGTTCATGCGGTGATCGTGGAGGCACAGGCTGCAGCAAGCTACCCATCATGAACACGGTAAGGCTTTACGATTACTGGCGCTCATCCGCAAGCTATCGCGTACGCATTGCGCTGAATCTGGCAGGTATCGACTGGCAATCCATACCCGTGAATCTCGTGGCAGGCGAGCACAAACAGGCAGATCACCTGGCACGTCACCCACAGGGTCTGGTTCCGGTTCTGGATATCGATGGACACAGATTCACACAATCGCTGGCAATCATCGACTATCTGGATTCAACCAGAAACCTGCAACTGCTGCCGGTTGAGCCGGTACTTCGTACCCAGGTGCAGGCACTGGCCTATTCGCTGGCAATAGACCTGCACCCTGTGTGTAATCTGTCAGTGGTGGAGTATGCAACGAATGGCGAGGAGCCTGCCAGAACACAGTGGATGCGACACTTCATCACACCCGGCCTGAGAACCTTCGAGTCACGACTGGCGGAATTTGAACAATCTCCCTTCTGCACCGGCGATCGTCCATCACTGGCAGACCTGTGTCTGGTACCGCAGCTGTATAATGCCGATCGCTGGGGAGCAGACTATTCACAGTGCCGTAGAATCCGCTGCGTGGCCGAAGCCTGCTGCGACCATCCGGCTTTCATAGCTGCGCATCCTGACGCCGTGAAGGCACTCTAGCCCGGACCAGGAGATTCTCATGCTAGCGGAAGCCAGGTTACGCACATTGAATTTGCAATCCCGCATGCAGGAGCTGGGAATTCACAAGGCGTTGATTAGTGATGAAGCGTCCATCGCCTACCTCGCCGGTTTCTGGGGATATCTGGGCATCGAATTCGGTCGTCCCAGCCTGCTCGTCATCGACGCTGAAGAACCGCCGATCGTGATCACTCCGTTGATGGAAGCAGAGATGGTGGAGGCCATGACCTGGGTTGAGGACATCCGCCTCTGGGAGGACTCCGGTAACCGCTCCTGGGCTGTGGTGCTCTCTGACGCACTGGGCAGCAAACCTGCGGATATCTGGGTGGAGAGCAACAGCATACCGGCCATCGTTCGCAACTTTCTCGACGAAACATACAGGGATATAACTTTGCAGGACATCGCCTGCATCCTGGGCCCGATGCGTACAGTCAAATCGCCCTTCGAAATAGAGATCATGAAAAAGGCAGGCGAGATCGCCGGCGTCATGATGGCCGCAGCACATGACAGCCTGCACGCAGGCGCGCGCGAGTATGAGTCCGCCCTGGCTGTCATAGATGCTGGATCACGCAAGGCAGCCAGTTTTCTGACAGAACGAGGTTGGGATCGGTTCGTATCACCGCTGCTGCATAATTTACAGATTCTCCAAAGTGGTACTGATACCTCCATGGTGCATCGTCGCGCCAGCGTCAAGGCCTATCGCCAGTTTGATCCGGTCTACTTCTGCTTCTGCAACATGGTCCAGTTCAAACAATACAAACTGGGATTCGACCGCATGTTCTATATCGGAGATGTGAGGGACGTCGATCGCGATGTGCAACTGGTTGCCATCGAGGCCCAACAGGCAGCCATCGAATCCATACGTCCCGGCGTGCATGCCGAAGAGGTCGCCATGGCGGCCAATGAGGTTTACCGCCAGAGAGGTTACGCACCCGGTTATCGTACTGGTCGCTCCATTGGTGTTGCCTATCTGGAAGCCCCTGAACTCAAGGAAGGCGACAGGACGATTCTGCGAAAGGGGATGACGTTTGCAGTCGACGGAGGCATATCGGTGGATGGTGTGACAGCCGGTCGAATCGGCGACTCGGTAGTGGTCACTGACACGGGCATCGAGTATCTCACGGACTACCCGCGTACCCTGCTGTTCGGCAAATGATGGAAGTCACGGGTAAGCCGGCTGTAACCTGATAGCACACAGACGGGTGTAATTGACCTGCATCAATACCTGCAAGAGGTTCTGAATTATCGTGGAACCCGGAACAGTTTCATCGAGAGACCGGCAGGCACACTCGAGCGGGTACCAGGCGATGCATTGCAGTAGTGAGTCCAAGGCCGACTGTGCGAATGGGACACACGGGGAGGTAGTCGCCATACGTGGCGGTGTCGTGGATGCCAGATTCAACGACACGATTCCTCATATCAACGAGTTGCTGTACGCCGGTGATATCCCGTTCCAGGTGATGACACTGATTGGCGATGACACAGCCCGGTGTATCGCCCTGCAGCCGGTGAGAGGACTTGGACTGGGGACACCCGTGCGAGCCACCGGTGCACCAATTGAAGTACCAGTTGGCGAAAACCTGCTGGGGCGCATGTTCAATGTCTTCGGTGACCCCATCGATGGCTTGCCTGCGCCGGAATCGTCGATTCGGCGCACGATTCATCGATCACCTCCCGCGCTTGAAGAACGCATCCCCAGGGCAGAGATACTGGAAACCGGCATCAAGGCCATCGATCTGCTCGCCCCGGTCGAGCGTGGAGGAAAGACAGGTCTGTTCGGTGGTGCGGGTGTCGGCAAGACGGTACTGTTGAGCGAGCTGATACACAATACCGTTGAACATCACCACGGTGTGAGCCTGTTCTGCGGAATCGGTGAGCGCTCGCGGGAAGCCGAAGAACTTTGGCGGGAGATGGGCGACGCTGGCGTACGTAACCAGATGATCATGCTGTTTGGCCAGATGAACGAATCCCCGGGAGTCAGATTCCTGGTGGGCCATACGGCACTGACCATGGCGGAGTGGTTTCGTGATGACCGGTCGCAGAATGTCCTGTTGTTAATCGACAATATATTTCGCTTCGTACAGGCCGGCTCGGAAGTGTCCGGTCTGATGGGACGCATGCCATCGCGTGTGGGCTATCAACCCACCCTGGCCACCGAACTGGCCACTTTGCAGGAACGCATTGCCTCCACTCGCAAGGCGGCCATTACCTCTATCCAGGCGGTCTACGTGCCTGCTGATGACTTTACCGATCCGGCGGCTGCCACCATCTTCTCGCATCTGTCAGCCTCTGTCGTCCTGTCACGCAAGCGGGCCAGTGAAGGATTGTATCCGGCAGTCGATCCGCTGGCATCAACCTCGGCCATGCTGACTCCCGTGGTCGTCGGGCAACGGCACTACGACATCGCCCGGGCGGTTCGACGAACACTGGCCGACTACGAGGAACTGCGCGACATCATTGCGATGCTCGGGATCGAGGAACTGTCGGCCCAGGATCGTGCAACTGTCGCTCGAGCGCGGCGGCTCGAACGTTTTCTCACTCAGCCCTTCTCCACAGTGACCAGTTCCACCAATGCTGCAGGCAAGTTGGTTCCTGTTGCCAGCACACTGGATGGTTGCGAAGTGATATTGAATCTATCGAGTTTCGAGGTACCCGAAAGCGCCTACTACATGATCGGAGACCTGTCCGATCTGCAGGCAGATTCATGAACATGGCTGAATGCATGACCGTGTCGCTGCACATTCCCTCGCGCACACTGTTCCACGGACCGGTCACGCGCCTCAACGCTGTATCACCCAGGGGTGGATTTGGAATATTACCTAATCACGTGGACTTCGTGACCGCAATCGTGCCCTGTGTTCTAGAGCTGACATTGGAAGATGCCAGACAATGCCTGTTTGGAATCGATGAAGGCCTGCTGGTCAAACAGCATCATCATGTGAAGATAGCCGTCAGGCGGGCGGTCGAAAGTACCGATCTCGATACTCTGACAGACACGGTCACGAACTCATTCGCCGATATCGATGACAGAGAACGCACGGCTCGCACTGCCCTGTCGCGACTGGAGGCCAATATGGTGCGCAGATTCGTCAATCTGCGCCGGACGCTGCCATGAGTGACAGGCCAAACAAGGATCCATCACTGCACGACATTGCCAGCCAGGTATCGCGCAAACGGGCGCAGCGCGATCAACCTGCACCCAGCCCTTTGCGAGGATTTGGCACGTTCGGCATGATTGGCTGGTCGATCGTGGTACCAACCGTCGGCGGGGCGTTTCTGGGCCTGTGGCTTGATCGCGTGGCACCCAGGGATTTCTCCTGGACTATCGCACTGATTCTGGGAGGTGTCGTCGCCGGTGCCTTGCTCGCATGGTCGTGGGTAGACAGGGAGAACAGACGATGATTACCGCAGTTGACTGGACGATGGTCGGGTTCGGACTACTGGCAGGAGCCGTTGCCAGCACATTGTTCTTTGCCGGTCTGGCAGCGGGGATGAAGATTGCCTTGAACAGCACCAGCACCACAACCATTCTGGTTCTCAGTGCACTGATTCGGATCCTGTTGCTGCTGGGCGCAGGGTCAAGCGTGGCCACACTCGGTCCAGCTGCCACCATCGGCTTCGCCGTGGCATTTCTTCTTACGCGCTACATCATCATGGCGGTGGTTCGACCGGGCACGAGTCGGGGACCAGGCTGATGGAATTGACACCGGATAGCAGCATTGCCTTTTCCATTGGCGCCTGGGCAATCAATGACACCATCGTATACACCTGGGTAGTCATGGGCCTGATTACCGGCATCTCTGTGCTTATCACTCGTAACCTGCGGGCCGATGTCGCGCCTGATCGCTGGCGCACGACCCTTGAGGTCATCGTACTGGGTATCGAATCGCAGATCGAGGAAATCACCCGTCGGCCTGACCATCGACTCCTCTATTTCACGGGCACGCTGTTTCTGTTCATACTCGTCTCCAACATCCTGATGGTCGTACCTGGATTCACGCCACCGACAGCATCGTTGTCCACGACGACAGCCCTGGCTCTGTCGGTGCTTATCGCGGTACCAGCGTTTGGTATAGACAGTCGCGGTATCGGCGGCTATCTGCGCACCTTCATTCAACCCTCACCGATCATGCTGCCGTTCAATATCATCGGCGAGTTTTCTCGCGGTATTTCGCTGGCGATTCGACTGTACGGCAATATCATGAGCGGTGCAGTGATCGCTGCGATTCTGCTTGGTGTCGCCCCGTTCTTTTTTCCGGTCGTCATGGACATGCTCGGTCTGCTCACCGGTGTGATCCAGGCGTACATCTTTGCCATCCTTGCCACCGTCTACATATCGTCAGCAACAGCGACGCCGTCAGACTCTGACCAACACCTGAAACCAGTAGGACACTCATGACAGATCTTGCCATCATTGCGTCGATATCCATATTCACTGCCGGCCTGACAGTCTCATTCGGTGCCCTGGGACCAGCACTGGGTGAAGGCAGAGCGGCCTCGACGGCACTCAACGCCATTGCCCAGCAACCCGACGCAGCGGCGACGCTGTCGCGCACCTTGTTCGTCAGTCTTGCAATGATCGAATCGACTGCGATCTACTGCTTTGTGGTTGCCATGATACTGCTGTTCGCGAATCCATTCTGGAATACCGCACTGGAGGCTGCCAGCACTGCGGCAATGGCTGCTGGTGGTTGAGCCGTGTCCATCGACTGGTTTACCGTTGCCGCCCAGATTGTCAATTTCCTGGTTCTGGTATGGCTGCTGAAACGCTTCCTCTACCGACCGATACTCGATGGAATCGATGCAAGAGAACGCGAAATAGCGGATCGTATGTCAGAAGCACAAGCGATTCGCGAAACCGCTCACGAGACGAAGGCCGGTTTCGAGGCAAAGATTGCATCATTGAAACAGGATCGCGAGGGTATTCTGGCAGAGACACGGCGTGCAGCGGAAGCTGAACGCGACGGCATGCTTGCCGACACCCACGCAATGATAGTGCGCGAAATTCAGGAGAGTGAAAAACAACGGGCGGAAGAGATGTCGCGCTACATGACGGAGTTGCATATGATTGGGGCCAAGGCCCTGCTGAAGTTGACCCGCAAGGTTGTGAGCGACCTGTCAGACGAGACACTGGAGCAACGAATCGTGGCACACGCGGTGGCCAGGTCCAGCGGCATGGGCGAACAGTTTCGCCAGGCGGCCGCCACGCACGACCATGCCACCATCACGACACAGCAGGCGCTGCCCGACGACATGCAAGAGCAGCTACGTGAGGAATTCGGACGTGCCCTGCCAGACACCGAACTGGCTTTCGTCTCCGAACCGGAACATTCGCCTGGCCTCACGCTAAGACTCGGCGGCGTGCAGTTGAGCTGGACAGTGGATAGCTATCTGGATGGACTGGACGAATTGCTGCGCGAGGGTATGGCTGTCAGGAATCGCGGAGCATCGGATGTCGTCTGATGTGTCGGTGTGGACGACTCGGGAGAGAATAGATGCACTTTTACAGGCACCGTCGCCTCGTCCTCGACTCAACGAAATCGGCAGAGTGACCGAAGTGGGTGATGGCATTGCCGTAGTGACAGGACTGGCCCGTGCACTGGCTGACGAGCTCCTGGTTTTTACGTCCGGTGTACGGGGAATCGTCTTCGATCTGGAGCCAGGTCGCCTGGGTGTCGTGCTACTTGGGCCATCGGCCCAGGTGTCTCTCGGCGAGGATGTTCGGCGCAGTCACTCAGTGGTCAGCGTTCCGGTTGGCCGTGCATTGCTGGGTCGCGTCATCGATTCGCTGGGGCGGGTGCGTGATGCGGGCAGCCCCATTGACTCGACGACTCGACGACCGGTAGAGGCCGATGCTCGCCCGATTCTGCAACGCAGCGCCGTCTCACGGCCGCTGGCTACCGGACTAAAGGCAGTTGATGCAGCCGTTCCCATCGGCCTGGGTCAGCGTGAACTGATCATCGGTGACAGACAGACCGGCAAGACATCTATAGCCATCGATACCATTCTGAATCAAAAAGACTCGGGGGTGCGATGCATATATTGTGCGATTGGTCAGCGGGGAGATGCGGTGGCCAAGGTCATCGGGGCTATCAGGGATGGCGGCATGCAGCAGAACACCCTGGTCATGATAGCCGGAGACGAAGAGGCACCCGGACTTGCCTATATTGCTCCCTACGCCGCCATGTCAATCGCTGAGTCCTTTGCCGATGACGGTGACGACGTGGTGGTAGTTTTCGATGACCTCACGCGTCATGCTCACGCTTACCGGGAATTGTCATTGCTGTTACGACGACCACCTGGTCGTGAGGCCTTCCCTGGTGATATTTTCTATGTGCATGCACGACTTCTGGAGCGCGCCGGTCAGTTTTCTCCGGCCGTGGGCGGCGGTTCCATCACCGCCCTTCCCGTGGTGGAAACTCAGGCCGGCAACCTGTCCGCCTATATACCGACCAATCTCATTTCCATCACTGACGGGCAGATTGCACTGTCGCCTCGACTTGTACAGAAAAACCAGTTTCCAGCAATAGATCTGGGTGTTTCCGTGTCACGTGTTGGCGGCAAGGCCCAAAGTCGAAGCTTGAGAGACATTGCCGGTAATCTGCGCGTGACACTCTCGCAATTCGAGGAACTGGAGGAATTTGCCCGTTTTGGAACACGGCTGGATACCGTGACCCGCACACGACTGGCACGTGGTGCTGCCGTTCGCGCGGCACTCAGGCAGCCGGAGCGTGAGCCGCTGCCTGCGGATCAGCAATTGGTCGTACTGGTGTGCGCCATGCAGGGTTTACTCGACGGAATGGATGAAACCACCTGCGATGAAGCCATGAAACTGATCCGGGCCGCAGTGAAAACTGCGATGCCATGGGTGGCTCCGATCATCGCTGCAGGTTCGACAGTGAGCACGGAGGTTACCGGGCGCATCGTACAGGCGAGCCGCAAGGCGCTGGTGGAGGGAGGACAGATCCATGCCCCAGTCGCTTGAATCGCTGACCCACCGCACCGATACCCTGCGCAGTATTCGCGGCATCGTGCGCACGATGAAGACGATGTCCGCGATCAATACCCAGCCCTATGAGCAGGCTGCCAACAGCATTACCACCTACCGCGACATCGTCCTAACCGCCTTGCAGGCTTTCATGCACAAGCATGGGCCTCTGCCTCATGAAAAAAATCTGACGAGCACTCCGGTGATCGTCGCCCTGGGCTCGGATCATGGTTTATGTGGAAACTACAACGAGATCATCGCCGCTGAGGTAGCCGCGCAGACTGCCACTCATGTCTCGAACCGTATCATCTGCGTAGGCGCCCAGATGGAAGATGCCTTGAAAGGCCTGGGATTGTCACCCGAACCTGCGTTACTGCCACCTGCAACGGCCGAGGGTCTGGGTCGTCTGGCCAGCGAATTGGTCGCTAATCTGGACAATATAGACCAGAGCCCCGGAGTCGATACGATCGATGCGACACTGGTCTACACCAGACGTGCAGAGCAAGGACAACAATTTCCAGTCAGTCAGTGCCTGCTGCCCGTCGACCAGAGCCTGCTGGACAGGCTGGCTGACGCGCCGTGGATATCGAACAGCTTACCGCAGTTCAATCCGCCAGCCGAAGAGCTGTTGGCGGCATTGATCAGGAACCTGCTGTTTGCCGATCTATATTGCGCGGCTGCTGAAGCACTGGTCACAGAGAATTCAGCGCGCCTGGAACGTATGCAGCAGGCAGAACATTCTGTGGATGAGCGACTGGAAGAATTGTCCAGCGAAACGCGAACCGTACGCCAGAGCGAGATCACCACGGAACTGCTTGACGTGATCATCGGATTCGAAGCATTAAAACGCCAGCCCAGGCGTAAAGCCAGACATCATGTAGTGACCAGCCCATCTCACTGATAATCCACGTTCTTGAGATGGGCAGGTCACTACATGATGTCTGGTGCTTGATCAGTCTACTGTCATCGCTGCAGTGTCAGGTGCTGGCAGTATCACCATCCCTGGCTGATACGCCGGACACAAGCATTGCGAACACCTGTGCAGGGAGGCTCCTGGCGGATCTGATGCTTTAGTGTCTGCCCGGCGGGTTCCTGTCAATGGCTGCACCACTCAGGGTCGAGGCCGGCGTGGCCACGTCCATATCCGGGGATTCCTCGAGATCATCCGGCTCGTGCGGAATCAACAGGTTCAGTATGATCGCAATGAGTGCCGCAGGCAGTAGACCAGAGCTCATCAGAACCTTGAGCGTCGCGGGTAGATGCTGCAGAGCCCCAGGCTCGAGCTGCAGCCCCAGCCCCACCGACAGGGCAATGGCGAAGATGACCATGTTTCTGCGATCCCAGACAACATCGGACAGCATGCTCACTCCGGCAGCAGCGACCATGCCGAACATGACCATGACGCCCCCACCCAGTACGGCAATGGGCATGCTGGATATGATTGCACCGAATTTGGGTACCAGGCCGCAGACAATCAGGAATACAGCGCCAATGGTAACAACATGTCGACTCATCACACCGGTCATGGAAATGAGCCCGACGTTCTGGCTGAATGAGGTATTGGGCAACGCGCCGAACAGGCCAGCCAGTGCGGTGCCAAAACCATCGGCCAACGTGCCGCCGGTAATTTCCTTGTCGCTGGCTTGTCTGCCTGCACCTCCTTTGGTGATACCCGATATGTCGCCCACTGTCTCGATGGCTGAAATGACTCCCATCAGGCACATGCCGATAATCGCGGCCGCGTTGAATTCAATGCCGAAATGCAGCGGGTTGGGGGCGGCAAACCACGCAGCGCGCCCCACATTGTCAAAACTGACCAGGCCCATCACCAGTGCCACCAGATACCCGGCGAGCAGGCCAAGCAACACCGCAGACACGGACAACATACCTCGCGTGAAGAACTTCAGACCCAGCGTGACGATGATGACCACCAATGCAAGACTCCAGTGAACCAGAGTGCCGTACTCCGGCTTGCCCATCAGGGGCACACCTCCGGCCGCATACTGGATGCCGACTTTCACCAGTGCCAGCCCGATCATCAGGACGATCAACCCGGTGACCAGCGGCGGCAGCCAGTGACGGATACGCCCTATGATGGTGCCAAGAAAGAAATGAAAGATGCCACCGATGACGATTCCACCCATCAATGCCGGCATACCGAACTGGATGGCGATGGGAATCATGATCGGAATGAAGGCGAAACTGGTGCCTTGCACCACAGGCAGTCGTGCCCCCATGGGTCCAATACCAATGGTCTGTATCAACGTGGCGATACCCGCAAATACCATCGACATCTGGATCATGTAGATCATGTTCGAGATGTCGCCGGAACCAAAGCCGAAACCGGCTGCACCGGCCACGATGATGGCAGGCGTCACGTTGCTGACAAACATTGCCAGTACGTGCTGAATGCCCAGTGGAGTGCCCGCGATGATGCCTGGAAAATAATCGGGATCGCGCATCTGTGCCGGCGTCATTCCGGAATGTGTGCGTGCCATGTGCTGTTCCACCTGTTGCCTCAGAACCAGAATGTACACCACTAACCTGCACTGGCTCTGCCGCAGCTCTGCGACTTTGCATGGTTTGTACGTTCAAGTTGCAATACGGTGACATACTTAACAGTTTGTGACGGCCACTCTGCATCCCCAACCTGATGCACCCTCCTGGCCAATGCCCACGCAACCTCTGCTGATGGATGGTCTTCAGTGGGTCACGGCTGAAGTGGTACACCGCCGGGATTTTCTGGTTACCACGCAGAATTGGGGCGACGCGTTTAAAAACCGGCCCGCGCTGGCGAGAACCCGCTCAATCCACGTGAAACACGGGCTCCATCATCGCCCACCATTCACCTTCCTTGCGCGTATCGAAGGGCTTCTGGCAGGGTGCACACACTTCCCACCAGCGCTGTGTCTCTGAATCCGCTGCCATCAATGCCTGGTCCGCCGCAAAATCGGAGCCGTGATACTCCCAGTAGGCAAACAGAAGATTCTCCGGCTCCTTCAGAAAAATGGTGTAGTTGCGAATATTGCAGGCAGAAATTCTGGCCAGTACACCAGGCCAGACATCTGCGTGCAAGGCTTTGTACTCGACCACCTTGTCCGCATCCAGGCCGATAACCATACCCATTCGTTGCATTGCCTTCTCCTTCCTGTGCTCTGTGTTCCCGAACCGCTATCCCGGAGCAGTCGCGACTTTTCAACTGCCGATTACAGACAATCACGACGTGCAGCCGCAGTCAGTCCAGAAACTGACCTGGAGACCACAGGCTAACACTGACCAGGACCTGACCTCAATGAGACGAAAACAGCCGTCTGAAGATCGCCTGCGGCTCGTGCTACAGCGGCGCTATCAACCGTGCGGAGGACAGACACGCACGTGAATTTCCACATACAATCAGCTCAGTACACGACTGCATTCGCCCACGACCATGTAATCCGGCAGAGCCGCAACAGGAGGCCACCATGCTGATCGACACGCATCTGCATCTGATCTACCGAGATAAACTGACCTATCCCTGGATTGACGAAAATCACGCCCTGAATCGCGATAGCCGCTACGGGGACTATGCCACCGTCGCCAGGCGTGTCGGCATCGTTGGTGCACTGCACATGGAAGTAGACGTCGCTGACGAGGATCGTGATGCGGAGACGGACCTGGTGAGGTCGCTGATGGACCAGCCCGAGAGCCTGTTGCGAGGTGCCATCGTCTCGTGTCGTCCCGAGTCGACTGCATTTCCGGACTGGCTGGAGCGCCAGCTGGAGCGTACAGAGATCAAGGGTTTTCGTCGAGTACTGCATGTGGTACCGGATGACGTATCCACCAGCAGGGTATTTCGGGACAACGTCAGGCGATTGAGCGGAACCGGGCTGAGTTTTGATCTGTGCGTGTTGCCGAGGCAGATCCCGCTGGCCATCGAACTGATCGACCATTGCCCGGAGGTACAATTCGTCCTCGATCATTGCGGTGTTCCGGATATAAAAGCCAACGCCTTTTCCCCATGGAATGAACACATGACACGACTTGCGGAACGACAGAACGTCTCAGCCAAGATCTCCGGGGTCATGGCCTACGGTGATCTGGACCGATGGACTCTGGAAGATCTGCGACCCTATGTCGAGCACACGATTGCCACGTTTGGCTGGGATCGAGTGATCTGGGGCAGCGATAGTCCCGTGTGCACACTGGGTGGACAGATCGAAACCTGGGTGGCTGCCACCCATGCGCTTGTCGAGGGTTGTTCACGCGAGGAACGCGACCGCCTGTTTCACCGCAACGCCTCCAGACTGTGGAACATTCCAAGTGCCTCCAGCAGCACACGAATCTCATCGAATCAGTAACCGCAATGCCACGCGAGCAAAGGCGAGCGCTGGCGCGGGGACCGAGCCGGCAATCGTCGCCTGATGGAGAAACGCGCCAGTAATGACACTCCATGACGCCAGACAGTGCCCGAGGGTGCTGAACTACATCCGGATACCATGACCAGTACGTTGAAGTTTACATTGCTGGGAACAGGCTCTTCAGGTGGCGTACCACGTGTGGGCAATCAGTGGGGAGCATGTGATCCGACAAACTCCAGAAACCGCCGACGACGCTGTGCGGTACTGGTGGAGTCATCCGCGCCTGATGGAGGAAAAACGGTACTGCTGATCGATACTGGTGCCGATCTGCGTGAACAACTTCTTGCAGAAAACGTGGCGCGTCTGGACGGAGTCCTGCTCACGCACGCCCACGCTGACCATATATTCGGACTCGACGACCTGCGCCAACTGGCTATGTTGATGCGTACCAGCATTCGCGTACACATGGATGATGCGACGGCCCAGGTCGTCATGCAGTCTTTTTCCTATTGTTTCCGGCAGGCGCAGGGGAGCAGTTATCCCGCCTTCTGCACACCAGTGCGGATAGAGCATGGCACACCCACACTTTGCGTCGGTGACGGAGGTACCGTGGAAGCCATACCGTTACTGGTCGAGCACGGAGATATTGATGCACTGGGCTTCCGCATCGGTGACATCGCATATCTACCGGACATTAAACGCATGGTCGACGCGTACAGCCTGAATGCACTGCAGGGCGTCAGAATTCTCATTGTAGATGCCCTTCGCTACAGTACACATCCGTCACATATGAATGTCGAGGCGGCGCTTGACTTCATTGCCCTGATTGGCCCGGAGCGAGCCGTACTGACCAATATGCACAGTGACCTGGATCATGACAGTTTGCGCAGGCAGTTGCCGGCAAACGTCATTCCCGGTTACGACGGTCTGCAGCTGAGCTGAACAGCTCGCCGTGGCGCACTTGTCGCAGTTTGGTTCAGCGCACGTGGGCCGCTGGCCCGGAGCGGGTTCGGAGACGACGACGCTCCGGCACCGCCAATCGCGTTGCCGGACGCTGATATTCACGGACCGGGTGCTCCCGACTCGCCACCTTGTCCGCATACATGCGTTGATCGGCTTCTCGCAGGAGCTGCACCGCCGTTGACTTTGCGGTGGCGGGTGACGAGGTGCCGATACTGGCAGAGACGCTGATCCGGTAACCAGCGAACACGAATGCGCTACTGGCCGCCTGGCGAATGGTTGCTTCTACTTCCCGGGTCTTGCGTCCACCTCGGCTGTCTCTTACCATCACGACGAATTCATCACCGCCAAGTCTTGCCAGCAATGCATCAGAGGGCAGATAAGCCGTCAGTGTCACGCTTATGAATTTCAACAGCTCGTCACCAGCCTCATGCCCGTAGGTGTCGTTGATGGCCTTGAATCCGTTCAGATCGAACAGCACGACCCGGTTGACGTGCGAGCCGCGACGACGGTTGGCCATCCGCATAGCCAGATTCTGTTCCAGATACCACGTGAAAAAACGCCGATTGGGTAATCCTGTCAGGCTGTCACGGTAGGCCAGATCCTGAAGCGCGGACGTCCTCTGCCGAACCTGTAATCTGATCCGCCCTGGTTCGCCGGAAATATGCCGGATGACCAGGCCAACGGTCAACGCATTGAGTGCCACCACCATCGGAAAGCCACCCAGATACTGCAGCAGGCAGGTCAGTATGATCGAGCCGGCAACGGCCAGAGAGCTACGCAGCGAGCTTGAACTGATAGGTATGAAAGCCGATTTCATGGGCTTTTGTTCCGTCGATCCGAATGGCATGTGAGCCGCAAGTTGGATGCCATCGCCCTCCCCGCGAACCTGACAGATAGCGACTTGAAAAATGTTGTATTTGTACTAGGAGCGGGAACGGGGAAGGATAATCTTACGCAGCATTGTGCATGCCATCCCTGCCGTTGCCCGCGCATCAGGGCATCATAAATTCAAATTCTTGAATATATTCAGCAATGCCAGTAAAGTGGGCACAACTGCCGGCCTGCACGTCGGTGTCTCAGCTGAATGGGCGACTGGATGATCGGGTTCCCGTTCGGTGCGCGTGACTGGCCTGATCCTGAAAGACAACGTTTTACCGTCTGTAAAATAAGCCTTGCCCAAAAATGCATGAGCGTTATTGTGCCAGTCGACGACAGCGTCCGTGCAATGCACCACTTGCCATCGATAAATTTCACCGAGGAGATCATCATGAAAATTTCATACATCACAACCGCTGCGCTGACGCTTGCACTGAGCCTGACAGCCAGTATGCCCGCCATGGTCACGGCCGGCGAGCTGCATGGCAGCTACTACCTCTCTACATCGAGCAATGAATTCGATGTCGTCGTTGCTGATCTTCAGGATGCAATCGTCAATCAGGGTCTGGTAGTCGATTTCGTTGGGCACTCGGGAGACATGCTGGAGCGCACAGCGGAAGCGCTGGAAACAGAATCTCCATTATCCGCTGCGCAATACATCAATTTCTGTTCAGCAAAACTGACGCATGCGGCCATTGCCGCCAGTCCCGAGAACATGGCAATTTGCCCCTACGTCGTCTTTGCCTACCAGGTGAAGAGCGAACCGGATACGGTTTACCTTGGCTTTCGTCGGCCTGCTGGCGCAACCGGAGAGGCCAGTGAACAGGCACTGGCCGACATCGAGTCACTCATGCAGGCGCTGGTGGACGAAGCGACCGAGTAGAGACGCACATGACTATCCCTGCCGGGTCACACTGGCAGGGATTTCCAAGTCGGCAAACCTGGCATTTCTGAACTCGATGTGCCCCGGGGAGGCTAGCTCATCACAGGTTCGGCAGCGGGCAGTTTCGATTTTTCGGCTGCGGCTACATGCTTCTTTACCTCCACGAAACTGTCTGGCGTGACCGATATGGAATCGATTCCAGCCTCTACCAGGAATCTTGCGAATTCGGGATGATCGCTGGGAGCCTGACCACAGATTCCCACTTTGGCACCGGCCCTGGCTGCCTCCTGGATGACCTTGCTGATCATCCACTCCACCGCATCGTCCTGCTCATCGAACAGATCAGCCAGCAGTTCTGAATCCCTGTCTACGCCCAGTGTGAGCTGGGTCAGGTCATTGGAACCTATTGAAAAGCCGTCGAATTTGTCGGCAAACCGGCTTGCCATGATCACGTTGGAAGGAATTTCACACATGACGTACACCTGCAGACCGTCCTCACCGCGTTTCAGTCCCTGGTTGGCCATGACCTCCAGCACTTTGTCAGCTTCTCGTGTCGTCCTGCAAAATGGAATCATCACGATCACATTCTTGAAACCCATGCTCTGCCGCAGCTTCACGATGGCCTTGCACTCCAGCGCAAACCCTTCGGCGTAAGCGTCCGAATAATACCGTGAGGCACCTCGAAATCCGATCATCGGATTGGCCTCGGGTGTTTCGAATACCTGTCCACCGATCAGATTGGCGTATTCATTGGTCTTGAAGTCACTCATGCGAATGATGACCGGCGAGGGATGCACCACGGCAGCGATTCGGGCCAGTCCGCGTGACAGCTTGTCGACGAAATAGTCGCATTTATCTTCATAGCCGCGTGTCAGCTCATCGATCTGTGACTTTGCGGCCTGATCCTGCAGTGTGTCATACCTGACCAGTGCCATCGGATGTATACGAATATGGTTGCTGATGACGAATTCCATACGCGCCAATCCGACCCCGTCCACTGGCATTCTCCACCAGCGAAACGCTGCACCCGGGTTCGCCAGATTAAGCATGACCTTTGTTTTCGTGTCCGGGATATGATCCAGAAGAATGTCTTCGACTTCAAAGGCAACTGCACCGTCGTAGATTGCACCCTCATCTCCCCGGGCGCAGGAGAGGGTCACGATCTGGCCATCATGCAGTTTGTCCGTGGCGTCCAGTGCACCAACGATTGCCGGTAATCCCATTTCACGACTGACAATGGCCGCATGGGAGGTACGGCCGCCATGATCCGTGACGATACCTGCTGCACGTTTCATGATCGGGACCCAGTCAGGGTCAGTGTTACCCGTCACCAGAATGCTGCCGTCCTTGAAATTCTCGATTTCACTGGGATTGTCGATCATGCACACGGGGGCTGAAACCACGGATTCACCAATACTCAGTCCGGTGACGAGAACTTCGCTGTCACCCGTTATCCTGTACGATTTGAACACGGATGCGTCCCGGCGTGACTGTACGGTCTCCGGTCTCGCCTGCACGATGGCCAGGGAGCCGTCCAAGCCGTCCCTGGCCCATTCCATATCCATCGGGCACCCATAGTGAGATTCTATGATTGCAGCCCAGCGTGCCAGTGTCAGCACCTCCTGATCATCCAGAACGAAACTGCGCTGCTCCAGGCGCGAGGTCGGTACATTGACCGTGGGAGACTCTCCCTCGGCGTAGATCATCTTCTGTGCCTTTGCGCCAAGTCGTTTTTCGATGATCGGTGTCAGGCTGGCATCTGTCAGGAACGGCTTGAACACGACGAACTCATCGGGATCAACCGCCCCCTGCACGACATTCTCACCCAGCCCCCAGGCGGCATTGATCACGACCGCCTTGTCGAAACCGCTTTCCGTATCGATGGAGAACATCACGCCGGATCCTCCACGATCTGCACGAACCATGATCTGCACACCAATGGACAAGGCCACTTTGAAGTGATCAAAACCCTTGACAGACCGGTAACTGATCGCCCGGTCCGTGAACAGTGATGAATAGCAGCGCTGGCAAGTCCGTAGTAACGCCTCGGTACCACATATGTTGAGATACGACTCCTGCTGACCGGCAAAACTGGCATCGGGCAAGTCCTCGGCAGTGGCACTGGATCGGACGGCAACGTCCAGACCTGGACGACCGGTAACAGCTTCCAGATGCCGGTACTCCTCGGCAATGGCATTCGCCACGTCCTCAGGCCAGCTTCCTTTCAGTATCGCCCTGCGAATTGCTGCCCCGGTTTCCGCAAGCGTTGCCTTGCCCTGATTCAGCGAATCAATACTTTCCCTGATGAACGACTCGAGGTCATTCTCCTTGATGAAACGCCAATATGCTGCCGAAGTACTGGCAAAACCACCCGGTACGTTGATGCCCTGCGAAGTCAGCGAATGCACCATTTCGCCAAGCGAAGCGTTCTTACCACCAACCAGAGCTACATCGGTTCGTCTGCAGTCCTCGAAGCGCATGACCAGAGTGGTTTCTTCGGTAGTCACATCCTTCTCCTGAATCTCAATTGACCTAGATCGAATAAGTGTCGGGCAATCTTCAAATGCCTGTATTGACTACGGTCAATCACACCCGAAGTAGATTTCTTTGATTCAGGATTTACAATGGAAACCCACTCTGGCCGGCAGTGCTCAGCTTCTGCCCCACCGGCATCCCTACCTGCATCGATAATCGTATCAATACCTGCATCCATGGCCGCCTGTTCACCACCGCTTTATGTCAGCACCTTCCACTGTGCAACGCGCTTATCCAGTCTACTGCACCGAGTGGCGAATCAGTCGTTTGGCCGTGGCTGTGAACTCGCGAATCAGCCATGGCTGTATGCTCAAAGCGACGATCAGCAGCCAGGCAACCGGTGGCAACTCGACGAGATGAAGAACCGCGGACAATTGCGGCTGTAACATGGCCAGGGCCAGAAGCAACAGGCAGAGCAGGACAGCGAGCCATACATAGTTGTTTTTCATCACTGCGGTGTCAAACCAGCCATCGCGCCAGTTGTGCATGCTGAACAGGTGCCACAGTTGCGACAACGCCAGCGTCAGGAAACAAACGGTTGTGATCGAATCACCCTCCAGCTCCAACCAATGAATACTGACCAACAGGGCAGTCAGGGTGGTCAGGGCCAGAATGATGCCAGATATACTGATGGTGAGCCAATCCTGCCTGCCCAGTATCGATCGGCCTTTCGGTCGCGGTGAGCGGGACAGTACATCCTGTTTCGGTGCGATCGTGCCCAATGCAAAGGCGGGGAACACATCGGTCACCAGATTGAGAAAGAGTATCTGCAGAGGCAGAAGCGGTAAAGGCAAACCGAGAAGCACGGCAACCGCTACGATCAGTATTTCACTCAGGTTGCACGACAACAGATAGACGGTGAATCGACGAATATTGCTGTAGATGATCCTGCCTTCTCGAATGGCATGAACGATACTGGGGAAGGCATCATCCTTCAGAATCATGTCGGATGCCTCCTTGGCCACTTGAGTGCCTCTAATGCCCATGGCAATTCCGATATCGGCCTTTTTCAGTGCCGGTGCATCGTTGACTCCATCCCCTGTCATCGCGACCACGTCACCCGACTTCTGATACAGCTCGATGAGTCGTAGTTTCTGTTCCGGATCGACACGTGAAAAAACATCGACTCGCCGCAGCTCGGAAGACTGTGCCTGGGAAAGTGAATCAAATCGTGGCAACTCCGAACCGCGCATCGACAGGCTGTCCGCATCACTCAGGCCAACGGAGTCAGCCACGAACCTCGCCGTGGTCAGATGGTCGCCAGTTGCCATGACAATCCTGATACCAGCACTTTTCGCATCGCTGATTGCCCCGGCAACATCCCTTCGCGGAGGATCACTGAGTGCCACGATTCCGTAAAGGGTCAGATCACCATATGGATCGGCGTCTTCCTCGTCAACGCGTTTTCCAGCAACCGCCAGCAACCTCAAGCCCAGACGACCATAGTCTTCACTTACCGTAAACCAGAATTTCCTGCCCGCATCGTCGAGAACCATTTTCTCACCACTGACAGTGAGGTCCATGACATGCGTGACACATTTCAGGACCTCTCCAGGTGCACCCTTGACGGCAACGAAGTAGCCGGAGTCGTCGGAGTGTATCGTGGCCATCATGCGCAGATTGCTGTCAAACGCATGCTCGTGCACTTCCGGACAGGCGTCGACCAGACTATTTCTCGACAAGGATACTGCTTCCGCCACTTCCAACAGAGCCACTTCCATCGGATCACCCGTGCCGGTGTCATCCTCGGGCTGATAACTGGCGTTATTGCACAGTGCCGCGGTACGAATCAGGCATTTCAAGGTCTTGTCAGTCTCCAGACCTGCATTCTTGCCTTGCACAGAAATCGTTGCGTTTTCTGAATCGAAAATGTATTCACCCTGCGAGGTTCTGATGCTGCTTACCCGCATGTGGTTCTCGGTCATGGTACCGGTCTTGTCAGTCAGGATCACAGTGGTGGCACCCAGAGTCTCTACCGATGGCAATTTCTCGATCAGGGCATTTCGCCTGGCCATCCGGATCATTCCCCGAGCCAGCGCCAGCGTGGCTACGATGGGCAGACCTTCAGGAATCGCTGCCACAGCCAACGCGACCGCTGACTTGAGCATCATCTGAGTATCCTGACCAGCTAGAATTCCCACACTCGCCAGCAAGGCCGTCAGGCCAAGCGTCAACCAGATGAGGTGCTGGCTAAGTGCAGCGAGTTGCTTCTCCAATGGCGAATGCTCGGCCTCCGCATCGTCGACCAGGCGGGCTATGTGACCCAGCTCTGTATTCATCCCGGTTCCGGTGACCACCGCTTCGCCGGTGCCTCGGCTGACACCGCAACCGTTGAAAACCATGCACCGCCTGTCACCGATTACCGCATCCTTGAGCACTGGTTCGGAGGATTTGGAGACTGGCAGCGACTCACCGGTCAGCGCAGATTCATCGCACGATAAGCTGGCTGACATCAGTACCCTGGCATCGGCAGGCAGTACATCACCCGCATCCAGAATCAGAATATCGCCCGGCACGAGGTCTTTCGCATCCAGCTCTGTTATCTGCGCGTTGCGACGTGTACGACAACGGACCGTTGAAAGTTCCTTCAGAGTCTGCATGGAACTCAAGGCCTGATACTCGGTGAAGAAACCGATTGATGTATTGATGATCAACACGGCGATGATGGCAATGAATTCCGCAATCTCATGGGTGAACAGAGAGAAAAGCGACGCCAGCACCAGCAACATGACGATGGGACTGCGAAGTTGACGCAACAACAGGGACAACAGGCTCACCCTGCGGCCTTCTCGAAGCACATTGGCACCAAACTGTGCCAGGCGATCAGCCGCCTGGGCATCGGACAGTCCCATGGACTGATCGACATCAAGCGACGCCAGCACGGATTCCACCGATTGTGCGTGATAGTCGGATAGTGGCTTCAATGGGGTCTCTGTCATCCTGGAATTCGATGCCAACGAGTGTGCAGCACCGTGGGTATCGGTAGCTTTCAGTGTGCTTTGCGCTCGTCGCGTTGTCGATTCACCGCGTCCCTGACCTGTTCGTATACCGATTCGCGTGCACCAGTAGCCTCCACTTGGCACCATGACACTGTCCGGGTGTCGGTTTTGAGTTGTTTATCGATGACACTGATTGTTGCATCCGACGCATCGCCTACCCTGCTGGCCACCCGTTGTCGCAACACGTCGACCGGCGCGTGTAACCACACACCCATAAACACGACACCCTGCTCTCGTGCGCACTGCTCGATACCGAGGCGTTGCCCGGCGTCCACAAAGACCGCATCCACGACCACCGACTGACCCGCCTTCAGGGCTCGTTCTGCCTTACGCAACAACAAACGATAATTGACTCTCGACGCCTCTTCCGTGTAGTGATCATCGGGTAAAGAATCCGTTTCATTAATGCCCATGGACCTCTTGCGCTCAGAATCGCTGCGCAATAGAACCGCCCCTGAAACGCCGGGTAGTTCGGACGCCAGTTCGGCACTGACCGTTGACTTGCCGGTGCCCGACAAGCCGCCGATGGCAACCAGTACGGGCGGAGTTTTGTTCAGATAACTCAGTGCCAGGTCAAGATAGTCGACAGCGTCCCTGCCACTGTTTCTCGATGCTGACTCTTCCAGACTAGCTCGTTGTGCACTGGTCATCGCCTTGATTCCAGCCCTGCAGAACAGGAATAGCGGCAACAGTGACAGACCATCGATCATGCCTTCGGTAGAATACAGAAGATACTGATTCAAGGTGCTGTTCGCCTGCCGGGACAATTGACGGTAATGAAGATCCATGATGACGAATGCAAGGTCATAAAGTACATCGGTCGTACTCATGCGTTCGTCGAACTCGAGCGCATCGAATGGTGTGGGCACGCCCTCATGCAGCACGAGATTCCGTAAGTGCAGGTCACCATGACATCGTCTGACAAATCCGTCACAGGCGCGACTATCCAGACGATGGGCCATCGATTCCAGTTCCTGCATTCCATATCGCGAGAATGAATCGAGTCTGTCGCGATCGAACTGCCCCTGCAACAGGTTCAGTTCGTGAACCAGCTCAATGACTACTTCGCGTATTCGATCACAACCATCTCCAACCGGCTCACTCTGCAAACCGGCATGGAATTCGGCAATCGAGCGTCCCATCATGCCCGCAAGCCGAGTATCAAGCGCCCCGCGTCGTGCAATATTGTCCAACACCAGCGATTCGTCGAAACGCCGCATGTGCACCGCCCATTCAACCGGTTTACCTTCGCCACCCAACTGCAGCGAACCATCCGCTCGACGGCAAATTGCGACCACGCCCAGATAGATGTCCGGTAACAGGACGCTATTGAGTTCCACTTCCCGCTGGCAGAGCCGCCGACGGGTCTCCAGCGACGACATGTCCAGGTAACTGTAGGTCACCGCGCGTTTGATCTTGAACACATGCCGACCGGTCAGGAATAACCGTGCAGAGTGAGTACTGATTGTCTCGACTCCGGTTGCAACCGCCTGATCACAACACGCGGGCATCGATTCGATCTGCGCGCCTGCGTCGATACCGGTGTAGGCGGTCATGCTGGACAGGAACCGGATGACATCGCTCTGTCCTGCTTCACCTGGCTGCCCCCGCATGAAACCTGACTCACTCATGATATGACGCCGCAACTGGAGACACCTGATACTGAAAGTATATTGCTCATTCAGGGTCCGGATCATTGACTCAGGTCAAGCAGACCGGCTCACGAATCGTTACGACGCCCTCGCATGGTTCAGCGTCGATATTGATCGTGGTCAATTGAAACCTGCAGTTTATATCACCAGGGCATCGCATGGCCTGGCACTTGCTCACTGACTCGTTCGAATATTGCCACTTGGACATCAGAGGACAGCGGCCGCACGAATAAACACTGCAACCGCCTGTGCACACAATCTGCGAACTGACATTGCCTGATGTCTACCAGCTTGTAACTTAAGGACACCACGTTTCGATGATAGCTTCGCCGACTTTGTGTCCAACCGAACGAGGATCGACCTTGCCTACCAACAAAAGCCTGTTAACACCCATTGTCCTGCTCACTACTGCACTATGCTTCCCTGTCCTGACCAGTGCGGCCACCACGGTTGCTTTTCTGGGTGACCAGGGCACTGGATCTGACGCGCGCGACGTGCTGTCCCTGGTTGCCGAAGAAGGTACGGATCTGCTGATGATTCAGGGCGATCTGGGATATGCCGACAACTCAGCCGCTCAATGGGAGGCCAATCTCACGGATGCGCTGGGCAAGGACTTTCCAGTACTGACGATTGTCGGTAACCACGAGAATTACGAGTGGCCTACTTATCGAAGCTATATTCAACAACGAATCAATCGTGCTGGAGAACTGTCTTGCACAGGTGATACCGGCGTCAAGGCTACCTGCCAGTTCCGCAACATCGACATCGTACAGGTCGCTCCAGGTATAAATGAAGTTGCGGGAGTCAAGTCCCAGGACAACTATGATGGGTATATCCGCACATCATTCAGTGATGCCGAAAGCCGCTGGAGAATCTGCAGCTGGCACAAGAACCAGAATGCCATGCAGACCGGTTCAAAGGGCGACAGCACCGGTTGGGGTGTCTACGATGCCTGCCTGGATGCAGGAGCAATGATTGCCATGGCCCATGAACATGCCTATTCGCGAACCTACCTGCTCAGTGATTTCGCCAACCAGACCGTTGCCCACTATGGCAGTGACATGACGCTGGAACCCGGTAAATCATTCGCTTTCGTATCCGGCCTGGGTGGCCGTGAAGTCCGTCCCCAGAAGCGCGGCGGTGACTGGTTTGCATCCATCTACACCGCCACTCAGGGAGCCACGCACGGGGCATTGTTCTGCCACTTCGAGGCCACCACTGCGGACTGCTATTTCAAGGCAATTGACGGGGCCGTTCCCGATCGCTTTGTATTGCGTCTACCGGACGCAAACCCGGAACCGGTCGTGGTCGCTTCGGCGCCACCTCCGCCACAGGTCAGTGCCGAGCAATCCGGCTTCGTTTTTTCCCGCACCGACAAGGAAGAATTCCGCTGGATAGAGCAGGACGACGCTGGTCGTTGGGGCAATATCCGGATCGATGCTGAGTGCGCGCAACGCCTTGGCGGAGCAACGCGATCAGGGGACTGGAAAGCGCTCATCACGCTGTCACCGGAGTTTGATGCGGCTCCTCTGCCGTGCAGCGCAAACACGACAGCTGCCAGCACCACGGAATCTGAAACGGTCCAAGCCGACATTCCTGCCACTGGCGAAGGTTTTGTATTCTCTCGAACTGACAAGGACGAGTATCGCTGGATTGCCCCGGGCACATCCGGCCAGATGGCCAGTGTCAGGATAGACAAACAGTGTGCAGATCGAATGGGCGGGCCCAAATCTCAGGGGAGGTGGTCAATATTAATGCAGCTGGCTCCCGACTTTGATGGCATTAGCAGCCCCTGCAGCACCGCAGGTGCGGTGAGCCCAGATACCGCAAGCAGCAACAGCGTTACTTTCAATATCGGTGAAGGCTATGTGTTCTCCAGAACCGACAAGGATGAGTTTCGCTGGATCGATCGGGACGCCTCCGGCCAGTGGGGCAATATACGCATCAGCCGCAACTGTGCTGATCAGCTGGGTGGCGCCACGGTCAGCGGAAGGTGGAGCACGCTGATGCGCGTATCACCGGGTTTCGATGCCATTTCCAGCCCATGTAGTTGAGCGGCGTTGAGTTTGGGCGTTGAGTTTGCCTTCGTCGCCGGCTCAGGGTTGGTCATGAGGCAATACGGGTATCCAGAACATGGCTCCTCAACCAGTTTAGTATTTGCTGCTCATTCATGAGGCCCATGCGCCGGTCTACCTCCTTGCCTTTAATGAACAGAGCCAGCGTTGGCAGACTTCTGATCTGGTGCCGAGCCGATTGAGACTGGTTGGTCTCGGTATCCAGTTTTACAAACCTTATCGACTCACCGGCTGTTATTGCCGCGTTCTTGAAAGCCGGTGCCATCTGCCTGCAGGGACCACACCAGGCTGCCCAGAAATCGACCAACACGGGAAGTTCATCCTTCTGCAGAAGTGCATCGAATTGATCTCCCGTCAAATCAAGTGGCACACTGCTGAGCAGTTTGTTTTTGCACTTGCCACAGGAAGGATGCTCCCTCAACCGTGATCCAGGTACCCGGTTTCTTGTCATGCACGTGGTGCAGAGCAGCATGAGACTGTTGTCTGACATGATTGCCGTTACTCTCGATTTTATTCCTGACCGCAAAAGAGAATAGTCGATTCATGGTACTGCAGGATGATCCAGGTCAATTTACCCGCCTCGCACGGTCGTGTCGTATCAAGCTATGAGATCGGCTATGCCGCGACGCGGACAGCTTGCCGTCAGAATCCAGCCCTTCTATCCGTCGCCTGCCGATGCGAACATTGATTCAAACCACCAGGAGAATTCCCACGTGAAACGACTGAACAAAGCCGTCCAATCAAGCGGCTCACGGCTAAGCAGTTTGTTTTTACACTTGCCACAGGCAGGATGTTCCTCAACCGTGATCCAGGAACCCGGTTTATTGTCGTTCACGTGGTGCAGAGCAGCATGAGACTGTTGTCTGGCATGATTGCCGGCCACGGGGTCATTTGGATTGGTCGACCTAATCAAGTTGTTGTTTTCTTCCTGGATTGGCGAAGGAGTGCTGTCAGCCAGTCCAGCAAGGGAAAATATAGCCTATGGGGCCTGCTGCCTTGCTGATAGAGCCCAGACACCTGCACTGGTAAGCATGAAACCACCAGCCAGGTTGAAACGTTTATGAGCTGTTGGTGAACACAAGACACGCCGGGCCGTGCCTGCGAAAACTGCATACAATGTCGCATTCAAAGTTGCGAGTAATACGAAGGTACCAGAGAGAATCCAAAGCTGTGGTGCCGCTGCTTCGGCGGTATTCAGGAACTGCGGAAGAAATGCGACAAAGAATAGTATTCCCTTTGGATTCAGTGCCGTTACCAACCAGGTGTTCCCAAACAGTCTCCACCTGGAGTCCGGCAATTCAGGGGCTGGAGCAACAGTCGTCGTAATGCCTGCTCGAAGGAGCTTGATTCCCTGATACAACAGGTAGAGTCCTCCGATCCACTTGATGACAGTGAACCAGAACGCAGAAGTAGCGAGTAGCGCACCCAAACCCAGGATGGACAGCAGTAACGCCGTTGAATCGCCCAGTGCAACAGCGATGACCAAAGGAGTATTTGCCCGTCCTCCATGCGCTACGGAGTAGCTGACAACCGTCAGAATTGTCGGCCCTGGAATTAGAAGCAGCACTATTGACGCTGCGGAGAATGCGAGCCAAAGTTCGATTGTCATTGGCCTATTTTACCGGACGGCAAGAAGATAGTCGCTGCTGTCCCGCAAATCTCTTTTATGGAAACGCCTGAATCTAAACGGCGGATGTAATGGAACTCATCCGGGATTTGCCATGCTTTCATTTATCTGACGATAAAGTACCAAAAACCAGGCGATCAAGTGAAGCCGCCAATCAATAGGATTGCATCACTGGTGAGTAATCTGCAACCGCAGGATCTCCTCCATGAGCCAATCGTGGAACAATGCGAGTTGCCGGTGACCGCCGGGTGCAATGGCTCCATGCCCTGCCAGCTGAAGCCATTCTGACCAGTAGTCCTTATCTTACTGGAGCTTGTCAACCTTACTGGGCCATGCAAATACGCGTTCCAGTTTCTTGATCTGGTAGCTGATGGCGTCAGGGGATGCTGCCAGTTCATCATTGAACAGGTTAATTTGTATTCCGCGTTATCTTCAACGTAGAATCGTGAAACACTGCACTATGAGCCACAGCTGACAGCCTACTCGGGCGGCACTTCAAAACGTGGTCGATTTTGAGGGGCATCATGAAACAAGTGGATCAATCAGTAGTCTCACCGCAAAGGCCAGGCAAAACCAGAACAGTCTGGCATTACACGCCAACGCTGCCTGTTGCCGTGTCACCATACTTTCGCTGGCCACCCGATGTCATCAGAATAATCTCCTGGATGGTTGGCGGGTGGTTTCCGATATCGGAGCGGCTGATCATATTGCTGCTGGCCGTTATCGCCAGTGTGGTGCTTCAGCCCTCACTTCCGGAGACCATTAGCTTTGCCCCGGGCTGGGTAGCTCATCTGTTTACCCGAAATCTGCTGTTGATGTGTCTGGTAGCAGGTGGCTTGCACTGGTATTTCTATATCGCGCGTAAGCAAGGTGATGAGCGACGCTATGATACACGCCCGTTTGCAACGTCAAGCAGGGTGTTTACGTTTGGCTCACAAGTGCGTGACAACATTTTCTGGACCTTGGCCAGTGGTGTGACTATATGGACTGCCTATGAGGCATTGATGTTATGGGCACTTGCCAATGGGTATGCACCCGCGCTGAGTATGCCAGGGCAATGGCCCTGGCTCGCGCTGCTGATTTTCCTGCTACCGATGTGGGAAACCACGCACTTTTTTTTAATACACCGGTTGATTCATACATCCAGGCTCTACAAACGGGTACACGCACTTCACCATAGAAACACAAACGTTGGGCCATGGTCGGGTATGTCAATGCACCCAGTGGAGCATCTTGTTTACTTGAGCACGATACTCGTGCATTTCGTCATACCTTCTACGCCATTGTTGATCACATTTCATCTGATGTATTTCACCTTATCCGCAGCAACTACACACACTGGTTATCAGGGCATATTGATGGGCAGCAGATTGGTACTGCCGTTGGGAACATTTCATCATCAGCTGCATCATCGCTATTTCACTTGCAACTACGGTGGCCTGGAGATGCCATGGGACAAATGGACAGGCAGCTATCATGATGGTACGCCTGAATCACACCAGGCGTTCCTGTTTAGACGTAATCGAAAAGTCAAAGGCAATAGCAATAGCAATGGCAATGGCAAAGCTGACGGTAAAATACCTTCCTGAACTGAAAGGTGTGCGGTAAATCGCCTTCGTGAAGTAACTCGCAAGTCGAAAGCCAACACCCTGACTGCAGCCGGCATGACTATGATTGGTACCGGCTCATGATGCTGTTCGTAACACTTCAATCCGGTAGACACTGCGGGGATGAATCAATCGACAACATCATCACGTCTTAGTGAATCACGTTTGTCGAATTGCCTTCAGCAATACCAGAGAGTTTTTCCATTTCCAGAACTTCAACCTGAGAGTTCGATCTGAGGCGAATGACTCGTGCAACTTTCAACTTGGTGAAAGTCCGACTGACGGTTTCTATGGTCAGCCCGAGAAAATCCGCAATCTCGCTTCTCTTCATCGGAATGGACAGCAGGCTACCCGTCTGACCCATCGCGACACTTCGTCGGGAAATTCTGATCAAGAATGTTGCTACCTTTTCTGCAGCCGACTTTCTTCCCAGTGACAACATCTGCTCGCGTGTTTCTGCCAGTTCACTGGCCGTCAGATATAATAACGCCTGTCCGAAGCCAGGCTCACTGCGGATGAGTTTCTCGATGGCGTTGACAGGGATGCATCGAACAACCGCATGACTCAGCGCCTCGCCACTGTTGCCGTGAACACCGATGCTGTCCAGCCCGATGATGTCACCTGGATATGCAAATGTGGAAATCTGTCGCCGACCATCTGCCAGTAGCTTGTACAAGCCGACGACGCCCTCCACCACCAGATAGACGTGAGTCTGGTCCTCTCCTTCGAGAAACAGGTGTTCATGTTCATCGAGGTCTCTCTCGATGGTCGCAGTCACCGTGTGACCGAAACTGACGTGATCGATACTGTCATTCGAAAACCAGGGTGTAATCGTACTAATAGCCGTGGTGGTGGAGTGCTTATTGGTCGACATGATCATTTCCCCGTCAGGTATTTTGCAGATGGTCGACTTGAATCTAATCAGAGATGTGTCACCACACGTTATTTCCAGCGTATCAGTGTGTATTCATTTGTAACCGCGGGCATGTCCTGCGTATTTCGGAAACGCCGATATCTTCGCCGAGGGATGAAATTCGCAGGGATCTGGTGATTTCACGAATAGCCTGCGCTTCGCGCCACAGATGCAAGGAAAACGGGACTATTGCTTGGGAGGTGTCCGGTTCAATGCATTGATGTGCCTCAATCCAGACTGCCCGGATTTCCGCCAGACTGTCGCTCAACTTCTAACAGCAATAGACCTCGAAAAGACATTAAAAGGCAATTTTCAAACGACTTTTTTTGTCTAATCAAGGATTTATCGCAGGATTGCCATCATTCAGCCCCTCACCTGCCCACCAGACATCATCCCTTGCGTGCACCTGATCGGTTTTTCCGGTACCCGGATCGATGCGCTGGAACATCTTCCCAGCCTCAGCCATCAGGAGACACTGGAACTGGGCGTCGACCGGATAAGCCTGGTCGATGGCCAGCAGCGAGTCGATTTACTCATTCGTGGGGAATTGCCTGCAGAATTCACGGGCAGACAGAGCATGCTGATCGTCGAATGCCGATTCTTTAATCTGACGGCCGACACACAAAGTTCGTTCCTGCAGCACTTGCGTCGAACATCATGCCATCTGCACTGACTACCCAGCGCACTCCCGCGCTCGAACTCAGATGGATTCGTGACAGGAAAGGCAGCTTCTGACCAGTCGTTGTGAGGGCACAAAATTTGGCGGATCACGCTGGGCAAACCTGCGGGCAGTGGTCACGTCATACAGAAAAGACCCCATGTAACGATCGACCACGGAATAATTAGTGGTTTCCCCGCCTCGGTTCAGATCGGCCGCTATCAACTCTATGCTGTCCAGCAATGCAACTATCTTGTCGCGTTTCTGTGTTGCCGGCATTTCGTGATCGAGCGTAAACAGCGAAAGCACCGCAATACGGTCAGCCATTCCCTGCATGTGCACGCGCAGGTCGTCTTCGGACAGAGCGTGGAATCTTTCTGGTGCCTGCTCATTGATCTGCATCGGCGAACTACAGCATGCCAGCGAAAGCACCAGCGGCAAGGTGAGCACAATTGCGCTGCTATTCATGAATCAGTTACATTGTAGCTTGCGAAGGTAATTGTCGCATGAAACCTGGACGACGACACAGGCAGAGGTCTGTGCCAGACAACCATCCAACCAGAAACATGGAAGAAAAATGACCGCAGTGCAGCAAATTCCGATAAATCGATGGCGCACCTGCCTGGCAGTCTTTTTCGGCTCCCTGCTATTACTGAGTGTAATCGGTTGCGCCAAAATTCGCCTGCTGACCTATCCCTCTGAATTCAGCTATCTGGAAGCCGACTCCGTGAAGGGCGTGATGCACGAAATGACCATCAGTCTGATGGCGCTGGATACCGTTATCCGACAATCGGCTGACAGCGCCACCCCATCCCGCTATCGGCCTGAGGTACTGGCCGAGCTGCAGAATCTGGAAGCTTTAGCCATATCAGTCAGTTCAAGCACGACCGGCAAGACGCTCGAGGGTGAAGCCAGACCAGTGACCAACCACCTGCTCATCGATGAGCATATCGATGAATTCATCGGCCAGATAATGAAGGCAAGATTCCAGGCTGAAGCTGAGCCTCCAAACTATTATGGCGCGGGACAACTGACGGGTAACTGCAATGCATGCCATCGCATGCGCTGAGCAGGGTTTGAAGTCGCCTGTGAGGTGATATAACAGATGATTGCTACCCAGCAGATTTCAGGTATGCGCCATGAGCCAGTTGACTCGTTGGCTTGCAGCCTGATTTGACTTTCGTCAATACGCCAGATCTTGAATCAGCCATTATTCGTTTTTTACAACTTTCAGGAGTCGCAGATGTCAAAACTGGTGGACAATCATTCTCTCGCTCAGGATTTACCCGAGTTTCGGGAAGCCATCCACACGATGAAAATGAACAATGCTCATTTCTCACGACTTATGGACGAATACGAGGCACTTGACAAACACATCGTACGCATCGAGCAAGGACTGGAGCATGTACAGGATCTTGAACTGGACGGCATGAAAATGAAACGAGTGCAATTAAAAGACGATCTGTTGGGGCA
>JABDKN010000177.1 GCA_013002205.1 Granulosicoccus sp. | reverse complement strand
TGCTCGCCGAAATCAAGTCACGCATGCTCCTGCCACGGATCGATGAGTCTGATGAGGACGAGGATGATCCGCGCGCCGAACTGATACGGCGCCTGCAGGAATACGAGCGAATCAAGAAAGGCGCGCTCGCGCTGGATGAACTGCCTCGCCTGGAGCGTGAGCTGCATGTGCTCAAGGTCGTCGCACCGACCATCGAAAGGGACGTACCGCTGCCCGACATCACCATGACGGAATTGATGAAGGCTCTGCGTGATGTTGCCAATCGCGCGCATCTCAGTGGCCACCACAATATCTCCAGGGAAATACTGTCAGTACGTGCGCGCATGACACACGTGCTCTCGGTGCTCAGGATAGGTGAATTCTGTGAATTTTCCACCCTGTTCAATCCGGAGGAAGGCAGATTGGGTGTCGTGGTGACGTTTCTGGCCATTCTGGAGTTATGCAAGGAGGCAACGATCGACATCGTGCAGTCGGAACCCTTCGCCCCCATCTACCTGCAACCCAGAAGTGCATCGATGGAATCGAATGGCGAGTCCGCCGAACAGCTTGCAGAGCCGGATTCCGAGTAACTGTGCTCGAGAATCAGAGCCACCGTACAAGAGCGACAAGACATTGATGGATCACCAACAGACGAGAAACATTCTCGAGGCCTGCCTGCTGGTAGCGGGCAAGGCCATGAATATCGGTCAACTCGAAGCCTTGTTCGAATCCGACATCGACCGGCCGGACCGTAACGAGATAAAGGCGGTGCTGGCTGAATTGCAGAGTGAGTATGAAGGGCGCGGTATCGAGTTGGTCGAAGTGGCTTCCGGCTGGCGTTTGCAGTCGCGATCCAGCATGGATCACTGGGTCGGCCGACTGTTCCAGGAAAAGACACCTCGCTACTCACGAGCGTTACTGGAGACGCTGGTGCTGATTGCCTATCGGCAGCCCATAACCCGTGGCGAGATAGAAGAAGTCAGGGGTGTGGCGGTCAGCTCCAACATCATCAAGACCCTGCAGGAGCGTGAGTGGGTCAAGGAGATCGGCTACAAGGACGTACCCGGCAAGCCGGCACTGTTGGGGACGACCCGCCATTTTCTCGATTATTTCAATCTCAAGCGGCTTGATGAACTACCGACCCTCGCCGAAGCCCGGGATCTGGAGGAAATAGATGCGGCACTGGCAGTGGAGACCGGCCTGGTCGATGGCGTCGGCGATTCGGTGGCGGCAAATGAGCCGGGTGACCTGGAAGAGGGGAGTGAACAGATTGAGCCTGGTTTGTCGGGTGAGTCGGGTGAGTCGGGTGAGCATGAACCTGAGGTGTTGGATGGGGCAAAGCCGCCCGTTGCAGGCGACTCCGATGCTTCACAGGACTTGCCCACGGTGCAGCCTGCTGAAGTGGACACCGCGGCAGAGCATAAAGGCACGAGCGAAAATGAGTCCGATGTCGCCGATGAACAGTTGGCGTCACTGGCGAGCGAACTTCCCGGCGCAGACAGGGTTAACAACAAGGAGGACTTGAGCAGCGTCATCAGCAATTTCGTCAGTGGTCACTCGATCACGATTCAGGCGGATGCGGATGCGGACGCGGATGCAATTGCTGAAGCTGAGGTCGATGTAGAGCTTGGTGCTGAGGCTATTGCTGATGTTGATGCAGAGGCGGGTGTTGATGCAGAGGCGGGTGTTGATGCAGAGACGGGTGTTGATGCTGGTGTTGATGCTGGTGTTGAGGCTGCAATTGCAGATGCTGATCTCGGTGCTGAGATCGACATAGATCTGGATGACGAGGCTATCGTCCCGCCGGCACTGGAAAACGTACAGCTCGCAAATGCAGACTCTTCAATTGCGGAGTTCGATATCGAGCACGAAGCGGAACGAAAGCCGAAGATTGAGCCGGAGATCGTGTCCGCCCATGATCTGCTGGTTGAAGAATGGCAGCCTCCGAAGCCCCATGTGAAGGCGACAGGTGATGAACCGGTGTCGGCAGAATCGGATGTTGTCGACACTCCGGAACCGGTTGGAACAGCAGGAGAAATGGCCGGTGAAGAGCCGGAGAGCGATGCGATAGACGATGCGCAGTCACGGTTGAAAAGAGTCATCGAAGACTTTGCTGAAGAGCACCGACAGGAAGTCGAAGCCCGCAAGGAGTTCGAACCAAGGAATTCAGGCAAGGCAGGAGGCAACCGCCGGCAAGAGGCAGATTCCTCTATCAGTGAAACTGTTGATGAACGAACGCCAGATCGCATAATGGCGGACTCCGGCTCTGACACTCACTCATCTGACAGCACCACCAGATTGTTCGGTGTGTCAGGGTTTGTGCAGACTGAAGTACAGCATTCTGAACCGGATTCAGAAACGGTGGATAAGCAGAGTATTGCCGAACCAGACATCGACCAGGCTTTCAATGGAAGTCGGCATCCCGCTGACAGCGAATCCGCTGAATTAGTGGATGCCATCAATGAAGATGTGTTGATACAGGAGGATGATGCTCTGGTGAGCGATGTCGCCAGGGAATCCGATCAGCACTCTGGCGAGTATGTTGAAGACAGGGACTCTGAGCCTTGAATAGCTAGAGGGAGTGATGCAGAGCGAAGGATCGCTGATAATTTTCAGGAATATGAAGCCGGTCAGGCAACCGATCGGGCAGATGGGGACATCGGCCGAGTGGAGCCCGAGGTTACGCTTGTCAATTCGGTGATCGGCAATGATTTGCAAGTCACCGTATCTTCAGATCCGGATGAGCTGGATGTAGTCGATGTACCTAATGTGGCCGACGCCCCTGTAGGCTCTGTATCGGATATCGCAGATGAAAGCGAATCCATGCCAACTGAGGTACCCAAGGAGGAGGGGGATATGGTGGTCATCGAGGAAAACGATGCCGTGCCGCTGGACAGTGACGATGATGTGGTCAATGGCGCTGCGCCGAC